>NZ_JACJSE010000013.1 GCF_014698045.1 Aulosira sp. FACHB-615 | reverse complement strand
AACCAACAAATTCTGGCAATTCCAACCCTAATAACAACTCCAGCGATGATCCACTTTACTTACCGAGTGGTTCAGTCAGATTAACCCATACAGTTACCCTCACGGCTGGGCAAATTGCTAGTGAACTTGACTTTGGCAACCAAAAACTTAATCAACCACCAGTAGTTGCTAACCCAATTGTTGACCAAACAGCTACAGAAGACAGTGCCTTTAGCTTCCAAATTCCCGGTACTACCTTTAATGATGTAGATGCAGGCGACATCCTCACCTACACCGCCACCTTAGAAAACGGTGCAGTTTTACCAAGTTGGTTAAGCTTTAACACCACAACCCGCACATTTAGTGGGACTCCAAGTAACAGTGAAGTTGGTACGCTGAACATCAAAGTCAACGCCACTGATAAATCTGGTGCAAGTGTCAGTGATATCTTCACTTTGACAGTGGCTAATACTAATGATGCACCAATATTAGGAAGTGCGATCGCAGATCAAATTATCGGTGCAAAAAGTCTTTTCAGTTTCACCCTTCCCGCTAACACTTTCACAGACGTAGACGCAGGCGACAGCCTCACCTACACAGCTACCCTAGTAAATGACTCACCGCTACCAAGCTGGTTAACTTTTAACCCCGCCACTAGTACTTTCAGTGGTACTCCTAGCCTGAGTGATGTCGGCATCATCAATATTAAGGTAGTGGCTACGGATAGCCAGGGTGCGATCGCTAGTGATATCTTTACCATTAACACTCGCAACCTCACAGGCACATCTGGCAACAACACCATTATCGGTACATCCAACAACGACATTATCGAGGGTTTAGGTGGCAATGATAACCTGTCTGGTTTAGCAGGTAACGATACCCTGGATGGTGGTAGCGGCGCAGATACCATGAATGGTGGATTAGGCGATGACACCTATATTGTTGATAACAGTGGCGACAAAGTATTTGAGAACCTAGAGTCAGGAACTGATACTGTCCGCACCTCAGTTAGCCATACACTCAGCGAAAATGTAGAAAACCTGATTTTAACTGGTACAGGCAACATCTCAGGTACAGGTAATGCACTCAACAACACCATTACAGGCAATAGTGGCAGTAACACCCTCAATGGTAAAGAGGGTGATGATACCTTAAATGCTGGTGCAGGTAATGATTCCTTAGATGGCGGTGTTGGCGATGACTTAATGTTTGGTGGTGCTGGGAACGATACTTATTACGTCGATAGCAGCAACGACCAAATCACAGAAGCAGTAAACGAAGGTACAGATACAGTTCGAGCCAATGTCACTTGGACTCTCGGCGATAACGTAGAAAACCTCATCTTAACTGGCAACAGTGCTATTGATGGTACTGGGAATGCTTTGAAAAACAGCATTACAGGTAACACTGCCGATAACAACCTGTTTGGCGGTGATAATGATGACACCCTCAAAGGAGATGCAGGCAACGACACCCTCGATGGCGGTGCAGGTAATGACACCTTAGATGGTGGTGTTGGTGACGACATAATTATTGGTAGTGATGGCAATGACAACCTGAAAGGAGACGTAGGTAACGACACTCTAAATGGTGGTGCAGGCAACGATACCCTTGACGGTGGTTTTGGCAATGACTTAATGATTGGCGGTACTGGTAACGATACTTACTACGTTGATAGTATTAACGACCAAATCACAGAAGTATTCAATGAGGGAACTGATACTGTCCGTGCTAGTGTCACCTCAATATTAGGTGACAATGTAGAAAATCTGATCTTAACTGGCAACATTGCCATTGATGGTACTGGCAATGCTCTGAAAAACAGCATTACAGGTAACACTGCTGATAACAAGCTGTTTGGTGGCGACAATGATGATACCCTCAAAGGAGATGCAGGTAACGATACTCTTGATGGCGGTGCTGGTAATGATTCCCTTGACGGTGGTGTAGGCGATGACTTGATGATTGGTGGTGCTGGTAATGATACTTACTACGTTGATAGCAGCAACGACCAAATTGTAGAATTAGCCAATGAAGGGACTGATACAGTCCGTTCTGCTATTACTTGGACATTAGGCAACAATTTAGAAAACCTCATTCTCACTGGTAGCAATGCCATCAATGGTACTGGTAATGCTTTGAGAAATACCATCACTGGTAACACCGCCAACAATAACTTATTCGGTGGTGATGAAAATGACACCCTCAATAGTGGCGATGGCGATGATATCCTTGATGGGGGTAATGGCAATGATACTCTGACTGGCGGTAATGGTAATGATACGCTCGTTGGTGGTGTTGGTAACGACAAGCTAACTGGTGGCACTGGTAATGATAAATTTGTCTTTAACAGTCTTAGTGAAGGAATTGATACTATTACTGACTTCAGCAGTACAAATGATGTTCTAGTAGTACAATCTCTGTTAGCCAGCTTCAACTACACAGGCACAAATCCTATCGCCAACGGTTACATCAGAGGCATACAATCTGGGTCAAATACTCTCATCCAAGTTGACGCTGATGGTGTTGGTAGCAGTGCGACTTTCACCACCTTAGTCACACTCAATAACTTTACTGCTAGTAACTTCAGCCAGAATAACTTGATTTTCTAGTCAAGAGTCACAACAGCGATCGCTTCTAGCTTACCTTGATTTTTAGCTGCGGCGATCGCCAAATTAAATTTTAGTTTGTGCAAAGTCAAAATAAGCTGCGACTATTGTAAGTAAAGCATTTCATATACCCTGTAAATGAGAGTTGAAATTAGATGATGAGACGACTTTTCTCCGTTCCCAATCATCTGCGAGAACAACTTCCCACCCTGACGGAAGATAAAAAGCAAATCCTACAACAGCAAACCATTAGCCAAAATTCCCCAGGAACAATTCTACGGGACTTTCAAACCGTCCTAGAATTTCTCCAACCAGATGGTGTTGAAGTCAGCAGCACGTATCACCAATTCTCTCTCAAATACCTCCAGCAACTCAATTCTCGCTTGAGTTACCCCATTGAAACTAACCTCAAGCGTCCTCAGCAAAAATCCTACCCCTATATTCACGGACTATACTTTGTCCTTCGCACATCTGGACTGTCTCAAGTTATCACCCAAGGCAAAAAAACCAAATTAATATTAGACGAACAACGCCTAAAAATTTGGCAAGACTTCAACCCAACTGAACAATATTTCACACTCTTAGAATCCTGGCTAATCTGGGGAGAAGGCGAACTCTTAGGCGAATCTAGAGACCCTTATAGACCATTATTTCGCTGCTGCCAATTTTGGCGAGAAATTCCAGATGAAGGTTTAACCATTAATAGTTATCAAGAACAAGATAAATTAGTCTATTATCCAGGCTTCCACAATCTTAGCCTGTTGCATTTATTTGGTTTTCTTGACCTCACTCCAGGAGAACCAGAACCCGCTAAAGGATGGCGTATCACTACTGTAAAACGTAGTCTTTGGGGAGATGCCATGATAGGTTTGCTCTCTGAAATTTATGATGAAATTGAACCACAGCCAGAAGATGAAGAAATCTCTCTAGATTTCCGCATCGCTTTTGAAAAACTCAAACCGTATCTCCAACAATACTTTCCTGAATGGGAACAAACCTTAGTCATCGCCAACGGAGAGTTTAAGCAGGCAATTTATACTTTGAAAGTTACGTTGTTAGATGCTTGGCGACGCATAGCCATTCCTAGCAACCTCAATTTTGATCAAGTAGCCGCCGCAGTTGTCGAAGCATTTGATTTTGACTTTGAACACCTCTACCGATTCATTTACAAAGACCATATATGACGCATTTTTGAATTTACTCATCCCTTTGTTGATATTCCTCCTAACACCAACGATTTTCGCTTAGGTGAATTACCAATTGAAGTAGGAAATCATCTACAATTTACCTTTGATTTACTGGATGAGTGGGAGTTTGATTTGCAGCTAGAAAAAATTGAGCCTGCCAATGCCAAAATGAAAAAGCCCAAGATTCTTGAATATCATGGTGAACCACCAGCACAGTATGGTGAAGAAGGAGAAGATGAGGATTAGCTTTACTGCGGTGATGGGCTATCCTTTCCTTTCTGCCACTGATTGAGTTTTATTCATCTTTTATTTAGCTACCAAATTACATCAACAGGATACTGTGTGATTTTATTATCTACAGTAATTATGGGCATTTTTTCCACTTGACTTTGAGCGATAATTATTCGGTCAAAAGGGTCTTGATGTAAAGCAGGTAGATTAACGACTTGTAAAGCGTGATTCATTTGAATAGGCAAACTTTCAAATCGATTTATAGTCAACCGACTGGGAATGTACGTTTCTGGTGGTTCTGGTAAATTTAATTTACCCAAACGAACTTTAATTACAATTTCCCATGCGCTTGCAGCACTAAAAAATAAGTTATTCCCTGGATCGGCAATTATATTTCTAGCTGTAGATGAGAGTCGGTTATCGTCAATAACCCACCAAATAAACGTATGGGTATCAAGTAATGCTCTCATGCTTCTGCATCTGTTGGGTTAATAAAAGCATTTAGCACCTCGTCAGGGAGGGGAGCATCAAAGTCTGGGGAAATTGTTACTTGACCACGGTCTAAGCCTGGAATTCGAGGTAATTTCTGTTCCGCAATTGGGACTATACGCGCGATAGGAGTGCCTGCTTGAGAAATAATCACTTCTTCTCCGTCTCGCACTCGACGGAGTAGTTCCGCAAATTCAGCTTGACCTTCTGGGATTTCTAGGCTGTACATATATAGTTAATGTCAAGGATATTAATATCCTGGCATAGAGTTGTTATGGTGATCGCACATTAGAAACTTGTCAGAGTTGGTCAGGCGATCGCTCTTACTAAATTAATGTAAGGGAAAGAAGAGGCGATCGCCTAATCACATATTTTGAAGCTAGGTTTTTTTGCTGAGTCATTACTAAGGCTGCTTGACTTCACAGGTGGTTAACCCCTTAGCCCTTTTCACAAATTTATCGTCAAAAGTGTAAAATTCTGCATGATTCTGACTGTAAGCTAGATGAAAAGCGTCAGCAAAATCTAAGCCTAATTCATGCCATTGCAACGCCTGAAACAATACGCCAGAATTACTCAGATGAACATTTGGCAACCCAAACAGCTTTCTTAACGCTGTACAGATTTCAATAGGTTTAAACTTATAAGCAAACCTTAGTACCCACTCAGTTTCTAGAATTACGGTATCTGGTATAAAAACATTTTGGTTTTGAAAAATTTCTAGACTCTTTTGGTATTGTAATTCATCATCTTGAGTCAATAGACGCACAATTATATTAGTATCAACTGCCACCATGCCATGATTCCTCTATACCTTGACGGATGGCATCATTCATATCTTCTAAAGATTTGGGTGTGCCTTGATATTTTAAGCAGCCTGCAACATCATTTAATGTAGTTTCTGCAAAGGGCTTTTTGGGTTTAAGAAGAATCCCATCACCCATATTAATTGCTATTAATTCTTGTCCGATTTCCCAGCCAGAGGCTTTTAGTAATTCTTCAGGAATAATTACTTTACCTTCATTTAATACTTTTGTTATTTCCATATATTGCGGAAATTTGATGATTATAAATTGGCAATTTGTTTTTACTGCATTTTTATTTTTACATTTTTCATTCCTCAACTGCGCCTAGTGCTTTGAGGGTAGCGATTTCAGATGAGGTTAAACCCTTAACCCCTGTGATGTTCATACGTTCATAGGGGCGGTCTATAAGGGTTTTAATACAATCACCTGTCTTGATATCCCAAAACTTAACTGTGCCATCAGCACTGCTACTAGCAACAGTGTTACCATCTGGACTAAAAATAACTGAAGTGATCCACTGTGTATGTCCCTGTAAAATTTTTAAGCATATACCACTGCTGACATCCCAAAGTTTTATAGTGTTGTCAAAGCCTCCACTGGCAAGTATCTCATCATTTGGACTCACGGCAATAGAGTGTACACCTATACTCTCATGTTGGAAAGTCTTAAAACATTCCCCTCTATTGAGATCCCATAACCTAATCATCTCTTCATCGCCGCTACTTGCAAGAAACTGACCATTTGAGCTAAATACAACTGAACGTACCCAATTTGTATGCCCTTTTAAAGTCATTTGGCATAAGCCAGTGTGAATATGCCATATTCTTATAGTTTGATCTAAGCCGCCACTGGCAAGGAACTGACTGTCTGGACTAAATGCAATTGACATCACACTTTTAATTTCTTGAAAAGTTTTAAAACAATGGCCTGTTGAAGTATTCCAGAGCTTCACTGTGCTATCACCACTGCCACTAGCAAGCAATTGACAATCTGGGCTGAAGACAACTGAACGAACCCAATCACTATGTCCTTCCATAATTTTTAGACACTCACCAGTATTAGGATTCCACAACCTTACTGTTCTTTCATGACCAGCACTAGCAATAATTTTATTGTCATAACTAAAAGCTACTGAACGTATCAAGTCAGTTTGTTCTTGGGTAACTTTCAAGCATTTACCTGTGTTGACATCCCATATTTTTACAACTTGATCATGCCCACCGCTAATCAGAGTCTGACCATCGGAACTAAAAGCTATTGAACGTACAGAATTTTTATATCCCTGAAAAATTCTCAAACATTCTCCTGTATTCACATCCCAAAACCTAAATGTTTGATCTCTACTAGCACTAACAAGTTTTTTGCCATCTGAGCTAAAAGCCACAGACCAAACTGAGCTTGTGTGTCCTAGCAAAGTTTTGAGGCATTCTCCAGTTTTAATATTCCATAGCTTCACCATTTGATCTCCTCCACCACTGGCAAGAGTCTGACCATCAGGACTAAAGTCTACTGAGTTGATCCAAACATTATGTGCGTGTAAAGTCTTCTGGCATTCTCCAGTGTTGACGTTCCATATCCTGATTGTTTGATCCGCACTGCCACTGGCAAGTATCTGATTATCTGGACTGAATGCAACAGACTCTACATTATGGTTATGCGCTTGTAAAATTCTTAGACATTCTCCAGTACTGACACTCCATAACCTGACGGTTTGATCACTACTGCCACTGGCAAGTATCTGATTATCTGGACTAAAGCTAACAGAGAGAACGGTTTTTGTATGTCCTTTTAAAGTTCTCAAGCATTCTCCTGTATGCACATCCCATAGTTTGATGATTTTGTCAGTATTGCCACTAGCCAGAATTTTGCCATCTGGACTAAAAGTAACCGAACGTAACCAACTATCATTATCAGTTAACGTTTTTAAGCATTTACCGTTGTGAAGATCCCAGAATTTTATTGTGTGATCGTAACTACCAGTGGCAATAATTTTTTCTGTGGGGCTGAAAGCAACTGACCATACTGCCGTTTGATGTCCTTCAAGTGTTAAAATCTCTTTTCCGGTTGAAACATCCCATAAGTGAACTATGCCATCTGATTCATGACCTGTAGCTAAAAGGCTTGAATCTGGGTTAAATACAACAGACAAAATAGAACCAAAAGTTTCAGCAAATATAGAATTTGTCAGATTGGCTTGTGCAAAATTGGCATCACGTAAACTGGCATAAATAAAATCCGCACTATTGACAAATGCACCACTAAAATCTGCACCCTCTAATGCCCTCTGATCTAATTTCACGACTAATGTTGCGGCATTTCCCCCTATGTAACCTACTTCCTCTTCACTTTTACCTCTTGTTGCTTGAATAATAGTAATTAGAGACTCATGATTATCTAACATGGGTAAAAGTAAATCCATCACTGCTTTTGTGAGTGGTGCTTTACCAAAGGTCTCTCTTAATTTCTCAAAAGACTCAGTTGTAAATGCTTTTAGTAGAGCAGTAATATCATCTAACTGACGCGAAAAATAACTAGCCCAAGTATAATCAATAGGGACGAGGCTTTTATGTACAAGCGATCGTGCTTGTGCCAATTCCGTGAAATCACTCGCCAAAGCACCCAACTCGGCTGCAAATTTATACGCGACAAAAAACTCTAACAGTGACCTATGTGCCGGAGTATAATCACCATCAGCATTACGGACAAGCATCGCCTGCCCCATCATGTCATAATGCCAGTGATCTAAATCTTTCTCTTCTTGCACAACAGAACCAAATAAGCGACGAATACGTTCTGGGAACAAACGATAATTCAGACTCATTTGGTCAGTAGACAGCATCTCCCAAGACAGTTCGCATAAAAAGTACAATTTATCTGCCAAGGAAGTAAAAGTACGTTCTGCTTTGATGTCTCGTTCCATCTTGCGCCGCACTGCATACAGATAAACCCGTGACATATCAATAGGTTTACCGGACTCAATATCTGGCAATGCTTCCAAAATTAAATCAGTCATCACTGGACGACGGGCTAAGTCTAGTAACTGTGAATTGCCCATGACTTGTTCAACTGTGGCTGGTTCAGCTTGGTATGACAATACCTGCTGGATTTGCTCATATTTGAATTCCTTCAATTCCAGAACTTCAAATTGTGGTGTTTCACCAGTTAGTTTGTTCGTAGAGGCTTGTAGTTCTGCATTCAGTAAAGCGCGTCCTTCTTTAGCCTCTGGGAAATGTTCAGTACGACAGGTAAGAATAACTTTAGAACCTGGAACTACTACCTTTGCCAGTTCCCAGAAGTTGTTAATCATCTGTTGGCGGTCAACTTTTGCTGCCATTTCGTCAAAACCATCGAAAATGAGCAGCAATTTACCCATGCGGTTGAGTTGGTCAAAAACTTCGCTATTTAAGCGGATATTGTGTTGAGTAAAGAAGAAACCCGCCAAAACATTTTCTACATTTAACGCTTTGGCAAAGTCACGCAGGGTAATTACTAAAGGTAGACGGGGACGTTCAACACCACGTTTTTGAGCATCTTTGTAACGTTGGAGTGCTGTCCAAGCATAGTGAAAGACAAACCAAGTTTTACCCGTGCCGAATTCTCCCAAAATGGAAATATGCTCTTTTGCAGGGTCATCCAGCCAAAGGTCGATGTAACCATCAATCCAGCCGTCTTCTGCTTCGTAATGACTGAATCCGATTCGCTGCTTAGTAACTGGGTCAATTTCTTCTTTTTTACAAGCAAGCGGGACATACTTTTGATCAATCTTTCGGCGTTTGATTTCCGCTTCTAACCAGTCAAGATAACCAGTAAAGTCAGCATCTAAATCAATCAGTTCGTCAAATGTAAAACAGTCAAGGTGACGATTTTCATCTTTCTTGACTTCATCCCTGGCTGCGCGGGAAATGCGTCGGGTACTTACTAACCAACCTTCATCAGTTTTTTGTTGATTAACTGATTGACGCAACGCCATAACATCACTCAGTCCCACTTCTCCCGCAACGCCACGTACAAGAATGCGGTCATAACTGCGGCGGACTGGAACGTTGATAATCCATTCAAAATATTCTTCTGCCCAGATTTCATATTTTTCCAGGCGGTAGCCCAAGGTTTCAAACCATCCTCGCATTTGTTGGGCTAAGGCGATCGCTCTACACTGATTTTCAGTTGCAGTTTCGGTTAATACTAGAGAATTCTGGGCTGCTAATCTTGCCATTTCTGTACGAATACCTTCCAGGGTTGGCAATCTTTCTAGCTGTTCTTGAATACCAGCAATTCTCTTGTGTAGAGATCCAATCTGCTGACTCATTAAGACATCAGCTGGTGTACGGCTGCGTTTGGCGACTTCAATAAATACGGTTGCAAATGCAGCTACCTCTCGTCTGACATCCAGTTCTAAGTTTCTGATTTCTTCACCCAAGGTATAAGCTTCCAAAAAAGCATCAACTTCAGAAAGCAAAATTGAGGGATTATTATGGCCCAATGCTTTACGAAATGCTTGCTTAATGGCTTCTTGTCGAAATAATTCGAGAAATGGTTTTGGTTTACCAACACCGTATTCTACTAAGGCATAGGCGTAAACACCACTAAAATCGGCTGGTGGATGCTCTGGGTCAAGGTTAAATTGCTGGAGTAACTTAATTACTGTCTCATTACGCAGAATTTTTTCTTTAATTAAAGGATTCGCAATGCTAGTAATTGCGTTGATGACTAGATCCAGATTAATTAAGCTCATCACGACACCCCGAAAATGCAGAGCAATCTTGCTCAACTATGCTTAATTACTATTACAAGGGATATTTGAGCTATGAAAGTTTTCTTTTATACTTTCTCAAGTATTATCTGAGTATCAGTTTGAAGGTTAGTGAATGGCAAGTACTGTTACCAAAATTTCTAACTGGTTGCCGATTTTTATAAGATGCTAGAATTAGCCGATCGCTGAAAATGATAAAACTGGCGATCGCTTAAATTCAATTCTATTTTCTTCAATATTTCAAATACACATTGATTTACTTTTGTCAATCAATAGTCTTAATTAAAAATCAAAAAGTCAGGGAATTTTAATATTTGTCTGTTGGGTGTAAATTGGGTGTAAAAATTTTTGAAAATGACTGAAACTTTTGTAAATAAAAGATTTCATATAGCCTTCCAAGCTATTAATGCGGGTTCGATTCCCGCCGCCCGCTTAGAAACTGAAACCCTTGTGAGCTAAGACTTACGAGGGTTTTCTTTATTTATAAGACAGTTCTTTTTACAGTATTTTTGTACTAAAAATATACAATCACAGGACTGACGCACCACAATTGTCTGTGGGGATTGGGTGTGGGGGTGAAAGGGTATGGAGTGTAAGGGTTTTGAATACTTACACCCTTATACCCATATAACCATATCTGAAAAAGGACAGTTGTGTTTTTAGAACGCGATCGCTAATAAAGTTCTAGAGCAAGCCCCTAAGCAAATGGGCAAAAGCTCCCTGATGACACGCATCTTGGTTTACTCTAAAAATCTGGGATATCAAACCGTTTTTGTGAGCTTGCAACTTGCCAACGACGAGATTTTACAGAACCTAGAACGCTTCCTTCAGTCCATTTTTTCGCGATCGCCTGTGGCAAATCAACAATTAGGAGACACCGATGAAAAGTTGGTATTTAGGCGCTCACAAATGATCAGGACTCACGTAGAACAATAGTTGGCGCGTGAGTCCTAATCATTTGGGATTGTTTTATTTTTAGCCAACTAGTAGTCTGCCAAGATAACTTTGCGTGGTTGCTGGCAGAGGGGCAGAGGGGCAGAGGGGCAGAGGGGCAGGGGAGAGAGTACCTTCATTCCCCCCTGCTCCCCTGCTCCCTTGCAGGGTCTACACAGCAATATTGGGTTGGTGAACTACTAGAGTGATAGTCAAGTTATCCCACAACTGTAGGTTTTCGTGGTTGGGAAGTTTCCACCACTTCGTAAAGTCTGGCCTCAAACTTCTCCATACAAGCAGACCAATCATACTGAAGAATAGAAGGACGAGCTTGTTCACTCATTGCGGCTTTGAGTTCAGGATTTTCTAGGATAGCGATTACCTTTTGAGCAAAATCTCTGGGGTTATTTGGTTCTGCTAAAAAGCCATTCTGACCAGGAAATACTTGTTCTGATGTTGAAGGTGCAGTTACGGCTACTACAGGAGTTCCCGAAGCTAAGGCTTCGTTAGTTGTGGTGCAGAAGTTTTCTGTTACTGAAGGGTTGACAAATATATCTGCACGCGCAAACCAACCTAAAAGTTCTGTACCGTGTGACTCACCCCAGATAGTAATACCAGAACCAAATTTTGCTGCACGCCGACGAATTTCGGCATCTAAGGGGCCGCTACCAACAATCACTAAATGCACATCAGGAACTTTAGCGGCAATTATTGGAAAAGCATCTATTAATTGAGGCACATTTTTTTCGGCTGTCACACGTCCTACAAAGAGTAATGTCGGACGATTATCATTCGGTATTGGATTATGAATGATATTTTGGGGATGAAATTTTTCGCAATTAATTCCTTGATAGGGAAGATATTCACTTCGTTTACATTGGAGGTTTTGATATTTTACAAGCTGTTCTTTAGAAGAAAATAAATTCAGATCGTAAGATTCACTAAACTGTTTAACTATCAGAGGAATAATCGGGCGCAGGAAGTTGAAAAATGTATCGCCTAAATAATATTTAATGTAGGCAACAATATCAGTATGAAAAACTGAAACAATTGGAGTATGAGTTTTTTTTGCATATCCTACTCCAACAGGACGACCATAACCTTGTAAAAAGGCTGAATACACTCCTCGCATTTGGGCTGCTTCTTCAACCACAATAATATCTGGTTGAAATTGTTTTAGTAGTTTATTATCACTCCAATGACGATAATTTAATGGTTGGGGAAGAGACTTATAAAAGATTAAAGGCTCTGTGGGGAATTTGTATGAAGAAAAAGTCGGAAAAGATTTTAACTCATCTAGCCCTGGCATGGGGCGATCGCTCACTTTTTTGGGATACTTATTGTTGATTTCTGGATGGACAAGTAAAACTTCATGTCCTTGTTGTAGCAACCAGCGAACTCTTTGATGGACTGCAACGGAAACTCCTGTCAGAAAAGGAGAGTATAATCCTGTAAACAGTGCAATGCGTAGCTGTTGCTTTTTCATGATTTTAGTTAGTTTGTTAATTTTTCTCGGAGTTTCATCGTTTGTGAGGAAAAAGATACTCGACTCCTCATAGCAATTCTGTATTAAGATGCACTGAATTAGAGAACGAACCACAAAGGTCGCATAGATGCGATAGCGGCTTCCCGTTCGCGCAGCGTCTCCGTCAGGAGAAGGGTAGGACACAAAGGAAGACGAGATAAAAGATTAAATGCAGTCTCACATAGAATTGGTATCACAAATCAGATAGGATTGCTATAAAATTCTGGCTCACACCGCAAAACGCTAATTTGAGGATTTACGCATTGCTAGAGAAATTCCTGAAAGCACAATTCAGGAGTCAGAAGTCAGAAGGATTAATAAATCAGCTTCTTTTCACACTCATTGCCGAGTGCTGAATAGTATGAAGATTACTTCTGACTTCTGAATGTTAGAGAGAAACTTTGCGATCGCTTGGCTGATCTTGTAAATGATAAGGACGATATTCTACAAGACGGATATTCCAAGGGCCTTGAACTTGATATGTTACACCACGCCAATGAACTGTGGGCATCTGAAACGATGCTAACATAGCTAACCCATAAATCCATTGTGTGAAGGGCAAAGTTATCGCAATTTTCCCAATTACGGCTGCGGAAAGTTTTGTTACTTGTTGACCTTGAGCGCGAATTTCTGGCTGTACTCCTAACTCTAAAAAGAGGATCAGCATCACTAAAGCCAACATATAACCGACATACCAACTCAAAGCTAAATTGGCACTGTCTCCTTCTCCAATTAACAAAGCCGCGAAAAATACTAGCAATAAAAGATTCGGTAGCATGATTGTGAAAATCACATCAGTAGCTACAGCTATCCATAAAGGATGGTACAAGCGAGAAGATAACAATTGACGTTGAAACCAGTATCTTAAACTCGGTAAATCGCACTCTTCCTTATTCAACATAATCAAAGAAGGCACAAACTGAACTTTAAGTTTATGCTTACCTAAAACACTACGAATCATCGTATCTTCGCCAAAAGCTTGACTCCACTTATCTAACAGTCCAGTTTGATGAAGTACAGAGGTTTTGATTGCTAAAGTTCCACCCCAAGGAATCCCATACAGAAACATCTGTACAAGTGCCGAAACATTCCAGATATAGCGGACTACAGTACCCCAATATCTACCTGTTGGAAGGTACCAACGATTCCCTGTAGTTGCACCGACTTTCGGGTTATTGAGAGGTGTGACTAATTCCCGCAACCAATTGGGATGCACGACTGTATCAGCATCAACTAAAGCCACAACCTCGTAAGACTCATCGAGTTCTGAGGCAGCTTGAATCAAAGAACTACATTTGAGGCTGCAACTATGACGAACTATTTTGAGTGGTTGGATATCAACATTAGTCGCTCCTAGTTCATTGATAGTATTGTGGGCTATTTGCCATGCTGGATCGTCAATGCTATCCACAACCAACTTCAAATTATAGTTAGGGTAGTTCTGATGAAGTAGCGATCGCAAGCAATTTGGTAAAAACGGATCAGCACCACGCAAACAAAGAATTACTGCTGTTTTTGGCAGTTCTTCATCTAGTAATGGATCTTGTGGTCGTGAAGACAAACACCACAACAACGCCAACACCGAACACACTTGAACAGCTAACCAACTCAACAAGCACCGAGACAAAAATATTATTAACTCATTCATGTTTGAGAAACCCTACGCAATTGCATCTGAAAGACAAGCTATAAATAGCTTTTGTGACTCATGAAAAATAACAGTCAACTGACGCAGGATTTACACAGAGTTTGTTAGGATTTTGGACTTTTAGATCCCCGACTTCTCTAAGAAGTCGGGGATCTGATGATTGGCGATTAAAACTCTAGTACAGATTGGCGTAAATAAATAGATCATCGGTAATTATTAAAAGACTTGTGGTATCACGATTCTTTCTTTTTCCTTTTGACTTTTTACTTTTGCCTTATTGCACTAGCCCCTTTTAACTCACAAAGATATTTTGCTATCTATCGGTTGATCCAAAAAATCATAAGCTTGGTATTCCACTAAACGGATATTCCAAGGCCCTTGGACACGATAAATCACACCCCGCCATTTAACAGTTGATCTGACCAAAGAAGTAAGTAATGCTAAACCATATACCCATTGTGTTAACGGGATGGCAATCAACATTTTTAATATTGTGCCGATGGATAATTTTGTCACTGACTGACCTTGATTTAAAATTACTGGTCTGACTCCTATCTCTAATGTCAACATGAGTAAAAGTAGCCCCAGGGTGTAGATGCTATAAGAACGAAATAATAAGGCGGCGGTTTGCCATTCTTCATCCCACAAAGAGGCTAGTAATAAAACAATAGTGATGGCGGGAAATAAAATACTAGAAATTACATCCCCAACTATAGCTATCCATTGCGGATGATAAAGTCGAGAGTATAAAAACATTCGTTTGAGATGATCTATTAAGCCGAGTAAATCAGATTCTTCCCGATTTAACATCATCAAAGAAGGTACAAACTTGATTTGCATTCCGTGTTTTTTCAAAACTTTGTGCATCATCAAGTCTTCATTTAAGGCTTTACCCCACATATCCAGTATCCCGGTTTGGCGCAGTAGTTGTGTTTTGATGGCTAAAGTACCGCCCCAAGGAATACCAAATAAAAACATCTGCACAACTGTAGAAACATTACCTGCATAGCGGACTACTGAACCCCAATATTTACCAGTTGGTACATACCAACGATTACCAGTTGTCGCGCCGACTTTGGGATGAGATAAAGGGCTAACTAATTCTCGCAACCAGTCGGGATGGACTACCGTATCAGCATCCACAAAAGCTACAACTTCGTAAGTATCATCTAATTCGGCAAAAACTTGCAAAAGGGCGCTGCATTTGAGGCTGCAATTGTGGCGAATCACCCTTAAATAGCTGATATCAACATTAGTTGCGCCTAGTTGACTGATAGTGTCGTGGGCTATTTGCCAAGCTGGATCTGTTTGACTATCGACAACTAGTTTTAAAGTATATTGTGGATAATTTTGAGTGAGAAGCGATCGCAAACATTCCGGTAAAAACGGATCGGCTCCACGTAAACAAAGAATTACCGCCGTTTTGGGTAGCTGCTCATCTGCTAATGAGCTTCTTTTACTGAGGCGCAAGTAGAACAAGAAAACAAGTGCTAGACACACCTGAATAGCCAGCCAACCCAGCAAAGACTTAGACAGGAATATCGTAAATGCTTCCATGTAATTGAGATGTGAGGAGGAGTTGAGGTGAGGGGGGAAGGGGGAGACAAGGGTGACAAGGGTGAGGGGGGAGACAAGGGCGACAAACATAGTTTCTACCTTGTCCCCTTGTCTACCTTGTCCCCTCTCTCCCCTTATGGATCAAGTGAATACTTCATGACAATATTGATGCTGGTGTTTTTGTTAACGACAAAACTAGCGTCACGAAATTTTGGTGTACCTGTTTGCACAGAAACAGTAGGATTTTTAGAAATACCAAAGCCTTCTTTAGGGATACCGAAGAAGTCTGTATTTAATTTGCGATCGCCATTTTGGTCGTCAACAATTGCTACTGCATAAGTACCATGTTTTAAACCAGAGAATTTTTTAACTACAGTGTTACCTGTAATTTTGGCGCAACCGCTTTGGACTTCACTTTTATCACTCATCGGGAATCCTTTTTCCCCAGCGTAAATGCGGAAGCACACATCACCTTTTTGATGGCGAACATTTTTGACTACAATAGTAAGTGTTGCAGTTTGTTCTGCGGTTACGGGTTTAATACAATAAAGGCTGATTAAAGAAGAAAGCACAAAGTAAGACCAACGTGCAATTTTACGCATGATGATTCATGAAGAGGTAATGTTTATCTTTTAACGCGGAGGTACGCTAAGTCTCTACCTAATGTCTGGATTATTTACTCTGCGTCCTTGGCGTTCTTGGCGGTTCGTGAAAAAATTAAGTAGATGATAGCCGATTACACTACTTAACTAGTTTTTGGATATCTGTTTTCTGCACCCATTCTGATGTTCTACGCAAGCCTTCTTCTAGGTCAATTTTGGGTTTGTAATCTAATAAAGTTTGGGCTTTAGCGATAGAATAAGCATAGGGACGGGTCATAAAATCAACTGATTCTGGGAGAATATCAGCTTTTTTACGAAATAGTTTTTGTCCTTGACTGCGGATTTTGAGAAATAGTTTGATTTCATCTTTTGGTACAGACATCGGAGCCTGTAAACCTTCAGTTGCAGCCAAGCGCATGAAATACTCTTTCCAAGAAGTTTGTTGACCGTCGGTAATGTTAAAAACTTCGCCGTAAGCTTCTTTTTGGATGGCTAAAAAGATAGCATCAATCAGATTATCTATATATAAATGGTTGATAACTCCTTGACCATCGTTAGCATAAGCAAATAGCTTTTGACGCATCATCAAAAGTGGTCTAATGATCCAAGGGATACAGCCAGGGCCATAAACATCTCCAGCACGAATTACAATCACACCAAAGTCTGGCGGAGAGTTTAGGGGTAAAAGTTCTTGTTCGGCTTCGATTTTGGTCTGACAGTAAGGATTATTATCACCAGATAAAGGGCCAGTTTCGCTTACGCCATCGGGATAATCAAAGCCATATACCATCGCACTGGAGAGGTGGACGAAGGTTTTTACGCCAGCACTTTTGGCGGCTTTTGCGATGTTGAGAGTACCGTTAACGTTGATTTCCCGAAACTCTTTGATGGGGCCAGCTTCTTGGGTGAGTTGTGCTGTGTGGAGAACGATATCTACTCCCTGACAAGCTTTTTGAGCAATTTTGGGGTCGGTAATGTTACCAGCGATCGCTTCTACATTCAGATTTTGTGGTATCTTGCGATCGCTAGAACTTTGCAACCCGCGCACTTTCATTCCCTGCGCTATGGCTAACTCGGCTGCACGCAACCCGATAAAATCATCAATCCCAGTAATCAGGAGAGTTTTGTTTTGTAAGTTCATCAGGGGTTATTATTTTACTAAAGTTTGAATGTTTAATCTGAGGGGTTAGGGGCTAGTACAAAAAGGCAAAAGTAAAAGGTCAAAAGGAAAAAGAAAGAATAGTGATACCACAAGCTTTTTAGTAATTCCTTATGGTCGGTTTATTTACGCCGAACTGTACTAGATAAAAAGAATTAGAAAAGTGAAAACCCTATTTAATCCCTACTCCCTACTCCCTACTCCCCACTCCCTAAAAAATATCTGCCGGGTCAGCAGAACGCAATTTATTAATCGCAAGTGCGCCAGAGGTAATACACATCAAGACTGCTGAGATAAACACTATCAAGGCATTTGTCGCATTCATCATGATGGGTAATTTTGTTGCTTCCCTTGCAAAGTCATACAAAATTATGGAAGTGAAAAATCCGGGAATATATGAGAGAAATGCCAAGATTAACGCTTGTTGAAATACCACCTTTAACAAATAAGAGTTGGGATAACCAATGGCTTTTAATGTCGCATAAGCAATAAATTGAGTGGCAATATTACTGTAGAGAATTTGATAAACAATCACCACACCTACCACAGAAGCCATTGTTAACATTAGATTCAAAATAAAACCAATCGGTGTTCTATCTGCCCAATATTGTTTCTCAAAGTTGATAAAGCCTTGACGAGTAAAAACTAGAACATCATTTGGTAAATTGCCTTGTAAACTCTTTAAAACTTTTTCTTTATCAGCATCAGGCTTGAGAGTAATTATGCCGATGTCGATTTTTTCTGCTGGACGAGTATTGGGATTTATCCGCAAAAAAGTTGAGTCGCTGACAATTAAGTTTCCATCTACACCAAAGGAAGGGCCTAAGCTAAATAATCCCCCGACTCGTACGTTATAGCCAATTGGCCCATCAAAAGGAAAGATTTCAATTGTCTGTTCAGTATCTCCTTTATCAAAATTCGCAGCAATTGGCCCAAATTCTGGACGAGAATCGCGGTCAAATAGCATGACATCAGGAATTTTGAGCTTGTCCAAATTCTGCTCAATTTCTGGGATATTTAGTACCGGATTTCCTGGGTCAAAGCCAATCACATAAATAGAATATTTCTCACCATTGACGGGATTTTTTAACTTGGCAAATTGCAAGTACATGGTGCTAACAGATTCAACACCATCAAACCCCAAAGATTGATATAAACGAGTGCGAGAAAAGCTTTGATTAGATGTCAAAGACTTATATTGTGCGCTAACTAAAAATAAGTCCCCGCGTAGGCTTTGATGTACTGCGGTTGCACTAGAATAAAGTGCATCTTGAAACCCTAACTGGACAAACATTAGCAGCACAATGAAAGCAATTCCGGCTACAGCAACGACAAAACGAATCTTTTGTTGGGCAAGCTGTAGCCATGCTAAAGGAATCTTGAAATTCATGGATTCATTTGTTATTTGTTAATTGTCATTAGTCATTAGTCATTTGTTATGTTGACTATTGACTATTAACTTTTGATTGTTGACTAAATTTGAATAGATACATCCACTTGCAGATTTGTCATCCGAGCTACTTTTTGACTATCTGCGGGGTTATCAATAGAGATTTTGACTTCTACAATTCTGCGGTCGGTATCAGACCTGGGGTTGAGACTAAAGATGCTTTGTTTGTCAACTTGCCAACCAATTTCTTTCACAGTTCCCTGCAATTTTCCAGTAAATGCAGCACTAGTAATTGATGCTTTTTGACCGACACGTACTTTTTGAATATCGGTTTGATACACTTCTGCAATTACATACATTTGTGATATCTTACCGATTTCTGCAAAACCAGAAGTATTGATAACTTCGCCAGTTTTGGCATGAATTTTGAGAATCCTACCCTCAATGGGAGCTTTAATGTATGTTAATTCTTGGTCAGCTTTGGCTTGTTTAATTGCTGTGACAGCACTTTTAACTTCTGTTTGCGCGGCTTCAACATCCACAGAACGTACTTCTTTAATACTGCTGAGTCTGGCTTGCGCTTCTTTTTGTTGGTCTTGTAGAGTGTTTTGGGTACGAGTCAGCGCCGCTTGCGCTTCGGTAAGTTGTTGCTGGGCGGTTTTGAGTTGTAAAGCTTTGCTGTCTGCCACAGAAGCCGCGATCGCACCTTGTTTGTATAATTGCTGATAGCGATCGTTTTCTTTTTGAGCGTTATCAACTTCAGCTTTAATGCGGTTAATAGTTGCTTGTTGAGTGGCAACTTCTCCTTTTAATTGAGATGCTAAATTTGCAATGCTGGCTTTTTGCGCCTCAATGTCTCCAGATTTTGCCCCAGCTTTTACCTGTGCTAATTTAGCTTTGGCAACTTGTAATTTATCTAAGGATTGTTGTAAAGCGGCTGTGGCACGATTATAATCTTCTAAATATGCCAATACCTGCCCAGCTTTGACTTCATCCCCTTCTTTGACCAACAGCTTTTCCACACGCACACCGTTGATAGAATTAGGTGCAGACAAATAAGTAACTTTACCTTCTGGCTGCAAACGTCCTAAAGCGGTGACTGCAACTTTTACAGGCGCGGGTTTTGGTGTTGTTGCTTGAGTGGTATGAACTGCGACACGGTTTGATTTTGGTGCAACAGTGTAAAAAGTTCCTAGCCCAGCCACAGCTACAGTAATAGAAGCTGCCAAAATTATTTGCCACCGACTCAAGGGTTTTGTAAACAAGTGGCCGTATCTTTTTAGTGCCATATTTTTATTCCAATCGTGCTATGCCAGGGAACAGCCGAAATGACTGATAATTAAGGTGCAAAATGAAGTCTGAAAATGTAAGCATTCAGGAGTCAGAAGGTAGGAGGAAAGAATAATTTATATTTCTCCTATCTTTTCCACTCCCTACTCCCTACTCCCTACTCCCTATTTCATAATTCACACTTCATACTTCATACTTGTTGTACGCCTTTACACCAATCTTGATAATTAATTGTGCGGATAACTAACAGAAGGCTGTACTCTAAATCTTTCTCAGTTTTAACTTAATTTCCTATCAAATCCAGTATTCTAAATTACGATAACGCTAACCCAAAAATTTAGTTTTCCTCAAATGAAGCGTTTAGAAAATCTGGATAAACTGTGTCCAATTATTGCAAAATTGTTTACTCTTGTCAACCGATTGGCATTGCTTAAGTTAGCTTTTAATGACTCAGCTATGTGCTTGGGAGTGGGGAATGGGGAGTAGGGAATAGGGATAAATTTTAACAATTATTTTCATGATTATTTTTTACCAAAATTGTGTAATTTCAAATACATTGTATAGATAGCTATTGCCAGACAGGTGAGAAAAATTGAAAAACATGAATGCTACAAATAGTAATACTTTCACCTTCTGCCTCCGGTCGCCGAGCGACTTGTACCGAGCGTTCGCGCAGCGTCTCCGTCAGGAGAAGTCGAGGTAAGTCGAGGTGCTGCATTCTCCTAAATTTCAGGAACAAAATTCTAGATTTCAACTCACTAAATAAAATGTGTGAAATTGACTTCGCGTGTTATCTTGGTTGTTTTAACTGAACTTATATGAAAACAGTAATTATGCCTGTTATTGCTATCGATCAAATTCATATAGGTGCTAACCGCCGTCCTGTTAATGCTCATAAAGTTAGTGAGTTAAAAGAATCAATTAAAGCCAATGGTTTACTCAACCCCATCACGGTAGATCAGAATTTGACCTTGGTTGCTGGTTTGCATCGCCTCACAGCTTGTCAGCTTTTGGGGTTAGAAACCATCGAATGTAATGTTGTTAACTATCAAGATGCTGACCAAGCGCGGCTGGCAGAAATTGACGAAAACCTGATTCGCAATGAGTTAGAACCCTTGGAGCGTTCAGAACTGTGGTTAGAGCGTGACCAGATTTTAGAGCGGATGGGGTTACGGGCGAAAGCTGGAGATAACCAACATACCTTCAAAGGTGGTGCAACCATTTCACCACCTAAAAGAACCATCGAGTTGGCGAAGGAAGTTGGATACTCTGAGCGTACTTTTCAACATGGAAAGCAAATCGCTAAAAGTATCCATCCAGATGTGAAACAGATGATTAAAGGTACATCTCTAGCTGACAGTCCTACAATACTACTGAAAATTGCCAGGGCTGGTAGCGAAGAACGCAGTTTAGCCGAAACTGCACAAAAAGCTTTGGAATTGGCCCAAAAACAGGGAGATGAACCAGCAATTATTCAGCAAACACAATTAATTGCAGAAGCTAACAAAAAGCAAAAAGAGTTACAGATATTAGCTTTTAAAAGTGCTATGGCGGAGAAAGAAGCGAAATTAGCCATCAAAAAGGTGCAACGCCAGGTAGAACAAGCAATTGAGCAAACCAAAGCCAATGTAGAACCCGCCATAAAAGTTGGTGAAGAATGGATGTTGGGAAGACATTTGGTTTATTGTGGCGATACTTACACTTCACAGTTTCGGAATTTGTTACCTTCAGATGCAGCACTGGCGATCGCTACTGTATCCTCTACATGGCAACATAATTATTTAGTAGACGAAGCCAGGGTTGTGGCTGTCCTCCGTTCTGAAGGACAAATTTACGATTTTTACAAACATAACAAAATGCCATTTCAATATGAGTTGTTAGTAAATAACCTTTATATAGGCATTTTTTCACATCATGCGATCGCTAAACCCCAATCACCAATTCACATAGAAGGTATAGAAGGTGTTGTCAATTATTTAATAAATTTCTACACCAGTCCCAATAATTTTATCATTGCGCCATTTATGGGGAATGGTGAAATATTAGCTACTTGTGAAAGGTTGGGACGCATCTGTTTTATTGGCGATGAAAATCAGCAATTAGTTAATCGCGGCGTGATGCGCTGGCAGCAATTGACTGGCAAGTTAGCAAAAAAAATGGTGAGTGTTTGATGAGTAGAAGGCAGTGGTTCGGCTTCGCTCACCAACCACGGAGGAGCTTTTGATTTGCCGTCCATTTGATTCAAAGTTAGATCCCCGACTTCTTGAAGAAGTCGGGGATCTGGAACACCTCATTTTCTGTAACGTTTTTAGCAGATATACATTTCAACACTCAAATGTTTGTAATTTGTGAAATGTCATCAAAGTATTGTTTATGCTGTACTTTCTAAAATTTTAATATTTGCTGATTCCTAACTTATTGGTGTTGTTTTTTGCCTTATTTTAAAAATTCATCAAAAAGTCGAATCAAATTATGATGCTACGTTGAAAATATCGGATATATACCCATGTATTTGCTTATGGATTGTCTACGGAATATGCTGATGGTGCTAATGGCTAGGAAATTAAGCTGTATTTGGATTTGGGAGAGCGATCGCGTAAATGCACAACCACTAAATATGAGTTTGCAAATATACTTGAATGCAATATTGTGTTTAACATTGCCATCTACTAAAAGCCAGATTCTTTTCTTAAAATCCCTTGAAGAAATGATTTAGTTTATGTGAAGTGTGCTATTCTTTTTATTAATTCAACTCTTCAAAGCCCAACGGAAACAGAACACATTTATTGTGCTTGAAGATGAGAAACATACTATACAAAGTCGCATCACTATCACCTTGTAACTGTTGGTTAATTTCTTCAAATTACTGTGAAATTTAAAGTAGAGGTGATGTTCTTTCGGTAACGAACTTGTCAGCTTTTCTGGGTCGAATTCCGTACAATATATTATCCTGGACGTTGAAACTGGCTATGGCATTTATCAAGATACAGAACGTTGTCATTAATACCAGCTACGTTGCTGCTGTTAAGCTAGATAATCAAACGAGCTTGGGAGAAAAAAGCGTTTCTGTCCTCATGGCTACTCCTAAGTTTCCATTGTTCCAGCCGGATGCAATCACACAAAACTTCTACCATTACGAATGGCTTGAATTTACTGGTCAAGCTGCTAACGCGCTTCAAGATTATTTTACCAGTTTCAACAACGTTATTGACCTGCTACCACAATATCAGGAAAAGTGTGAAGTATGAAGTGTGAAGTGTGAAAGACTTCATTCTTAAGTAATTCGGCAGTAATAAACACCTGACAAATAAGCAATAAAAAATGATGTTTGTCCCGACTTACTTAATGTTTCGTACTTCATTTGTATTGTGTAGTGTTTGTTAGGAAAAAAGCATTTAGCCTTCATACATAGGATAGCTAGTTGCTTGTCACAACAGACAGATGATTTTTGATGGGTAACAAAGACTACTGTAGCTTCACAATCCACAGTAATTAAAAACTGTCTATGTCCTATGTCTGCTTATTCAATTGATACTGCTTTGGCGGAATTAGAAGCCCAGATCAACAGTTGTGAAAAAACTTTGATTCGGTATATAGAGGAAAAAAAGATGACGACAGACAAACCAATGTCGATTAACAAACTTAACAGACAACTGCAACAAAATCCTATAGCTATTGTGGGCATGGCTTCGTTATTTGCGAAAGCCAGAAATTTGCGGGAATATTGGCAAAATATCATTAACAAAATCGATTGTATTACTGATGTTCCGCCCTCTCACTGGAGCGTAGAAGATTATTACGACCCCAACCCCAGAACCCCAGAAGATAAAACTTATTGTAAACGCGGTGGCTTTATTCCAGAGGTTGATTTTAACCCGATGGAATTTGGGATTCCGCCCAGCATTTTAGAAGTAACTGATGTTTCGCAATTACTCAGTTTGGTAGTTGCAAAAGAAGCAATGGAAGATTCTGGCTATGGTGAATCTCGTGAGTTTAGCCGCGAAACAACTGGGGTAGTTCTCGGTGTGGCGATGGCTAAACAGTTGGGAATGCCACTGGCTGCACGCTTAGAATATCCGATATGGGAAAAGGTTCTTAAAAGCAGTGGTTTGTCTGACGAAGATACCAAAAAAATCGTTGACAAAATTAAAGCCGCTTACGTCAAGTGGGATGAAAACGCTTTCCCTGGTATGCTGGCTAACGTTGTGGCTGGACGCATCGCCAACCGCTTGAACTTCGGCGGAATTAACTGTGTAGTTGACGCGGCTTGTGCTAGTTCCTTCGGTGCATTGAAATTAGCTATCAGCGAACTAGTCGAACATCGTGCTGATATGATGCTGACTGGTGGTGTAGATACAGACAACACCATCATGGCTTACATCTCCTTCAGCAAAACCCCGGCGGTTTCTCCCAGTGAAAGTGTTAAACCATTCGATGCGAAATCTGATGGGATGATGCTGGGTGAAGGTATCGGGATGATTGTTCTCAAGCGTCTAGAAGATGCGGAACGAGACAACGATAAAATCTACGCCGTAATTAAAGGCATCGGTACTTCCAGCGATGGCCGCTACAAGAGTATTTATGCACCCCGCAAAGAAGGGCAAGTAACAGCCTTACGCCGCGCTTACGAAGATGCTGGTTTTTCTCCGGCTACCGTCGGTCTGATGGAAGCCCACGGTACGGGGACAATGGCTGGAGACCCAACTGAGTTCGGTTCTTTAAGAGACTTCTTTGGGGTACACGACCAGAAAAAGCAGCACATCGCTTTAGGTAGTGTGAAATCCCAAATCGGACACACCAAAGCGGCTGCGGGTGCGGCAAGTTTAATTAAAACTGCTTTGGCACTGCATCACAAAATTTTACCGCCAACCATTAATATTACTGAGCCGAACCCCAAACTCGACATTAACAACTCGGCATTTTATCTCAATACTGAAACCAGACCTTGGATACGGGCGGAAGGCGACGCGCCAAGACGTGCGGGTGTGAGTTCCTTCGGATTTGGTGGGACAAACTACCACGTAGTTTTAGAAGAATACGAAGCGGGACAAAATAAACCTTACCGCATACACAGCACACCCCAAGAAATTCTGCTGTTTGCGCCTAACCCAGCGCAACTACTCAGCAAGTGTGAAGCAGATTTATGGAAGTTGCAATCAGAAGGCGGCGACAGACACTTTTCTCAGTTGGTGCAAGATAGTCAATCACTAGAAATTCCCCAAACTGCGGCGAGAGTTGGTTTTGTTGCTGAAAACCTACAAGAAGCTTGCAAGTTGCTGCAAATCAGCATTGACTGGTTGAAACTCAAAGGTGCAGCCGCATCTTGGGAACATCCCCAAGGTATTTACTACCGCGCCTCTGGGATGGAATTAGGCGGTAAAGTTGTCGCCCTGTTCTCTGGTCAAGGTTCCCAATACCTAGAAATGGGTCGGGAATTGGTGATGAACTTCCCTGAGATGCAACGGTTACATGGTTACATGGATAGCTTGTTGCTAAAAGATAACTTGCAGCCTCTCTCAGAAATTGTCTTCCCGCGCCCGACATTTGAAGAAGCAGAGAAAAATGCTCAAGTTGCAGCACTTCAACGCACAGAATACGCGCAACCTGCAATTGGTGTCTTTAGTGCTGGGTTGTATTCCATCCTGCAAAAAGCTGGGTTTAAGTCTGATTTCGTTGCCGGACATAGCTTTGGTGAACTAACAGCATTGTGGGCTGCGGGTGTATTAAGTGAAGCAGATTACTTGTTCTTAGTGAAAGCTAGGGGTCAAGCGATGGCTGCACCAGAAGACCCAGACCACGACGCTGGTACGATGTTGGCTGTCAAAGAAGACATCAACAAAATTGAACCTATACTCAAGCAGTTCCCGCAAGTATCCATTGCTAACTTTAATTCTCCGACTCAGGTAGTGTTGGCCGGGCCGACCGCAGAAATCGCTAAAGTGCGTCAGACTTTGCAAGAACAGGGATATGCGGCTGTACCGTTGCCTGTTTCCGCAGCCTTTCATACTTCACTGATTGCTTTTGCCCAGAAGTCCTTTGCGATCGCTACAAAATCAGTCAAATTCAATACCGCAACAACTCCAGTTTTCAGCAATGTTACTGGCAAGCCTTATCCCCAAGACCCCACGGGAATGCAGCGCATCCTGGAAACTCACCTGGCAAGTTCGGTGCTGTTTAAACAGGAAATTGAGAATATTTACGCGGCTGGCGGTGCTTGCTTTGTGGAATTCGGGCCGAAAAGGATTCTGACTAACTTAGTTAAGGATATTTTAGGCGATCGCCCTCATATTACCATCGCCTTGAATCCTAGCACTCAGAAGAACAGCGATCGTTCTCTGCGGGAAGCAGCAGTACAAATGCGCGTCATTGGGATGCAGTTGAAGAATCTTGACCCTTATCAAGTTCAACCTGTATTACCTGCTGAGAAGAAGAAAACTTTGAGTGTGCGTCTCAATGGGATTAACTACGTTTCGGAGAAAACTAGAAACGGTTTTAAGGAAGCGTTGGAGAGTGGACATAAGGTTTCGTTACAAAGTGCTGAGTTGAAAGTGCTGAGTGCTGAGTTGAAAGACCAGTTACAAGAGATTCCGCCCACAAGTGAAGAAAAGACTGAGAATTCTTCACCAGAATCAACACTCAGCACTCACACTTCGACTTCGCTCAGTGTACAGCACTCAGCACTCAGCACTCAGCACTCAGCACTCAATATGAAACTAGCCCAGGAAACTGATATGCCAACACCTGAAAACTTGGTAAATTACCAGCGAATGCTAGAAAGCTTAGAGTATCTGCTGACTCAATTCCAAAAGAATCAATCTGATAACTTACAAACTCACGGTCAGTATCTCAATCATCAGATGGAATATACCAAAGCATTCTTCCAACTGATGCAGCAGCAAAACGCTTTGTTCGCTAACGCCAAGTCTTCCCAAGAGGTAGCGCAACTGAAGCTAGTGGTGATGGAAGGTGTCGAACGCAGTATGATGCAGTTTCACGCCCAACAAGGTGAAACTCTCCGCATCCATGAACAATATCTTCTGGAACAGGTAGAATACGCCAAAAATTTCTTCAATCTCATTCAGCAACAATATTCACAGTTGATTGCTGGTGGTGTTGCAGTTGAACCAACCTCTGTCAGTGATGCACCTGTACCTGCAACCACCAAAATTGTTGCACCCGCTCCAGTAGTTGAGCCTGTAGCGAAAAATGGCAATGGTAACGGTAATGGTCACAAACCTGTTGAAACACCAGTTGCACCAGCACCCCAGCCTGTAGCAGTTGCGCCTGCGCCTGTAATTGAAACACCAGTCGCACCAGCACCTCAGCCTGTAGCGGTTGCATCTGCGCCTCAGCCTGTTGCTTTCACGCCCACACCTGTAGTTGAAACACCTGCACCAGTTGTTCCAATTCCTACGCCTCAGCCTGTAGCTGTAGTTAGCGCACCTGTTATAGCTGCACCTGCTGTTGATGTCTCTGACTTAGACAAAAACCTGCTGGCTATTATCAGCGATAAAACTGGCTACCCAGTCGAAATGCTCGAATTAGAGATGGATATGGAAGCCGACTTGGGTATTGACTCCATCAAACGAGTTGAAATCTTGGGTGGATTACAAGAAATGTATCCTAACTTACCCAAGCCCAACTTAGAAGAACTAGCAGAAAAACGCAGCATCGGCGACATCATTAAATATCTGCAATCTAATGCTTCTGGAAGTGCTAATGTCGGAGTTGCAGTGTTACCCGCACCAGTCGCACCAGAAATGCCAGTTGCGCCTGTAGTAACTGCACCTGAACCAGTAGTAATTGCTGAGACTCCAGTTGTCGAAACAGTAGAAGATACCACTGATTACGCAGATATCGCCCAAACACTTCTAGCCATCACCAGCGATAAAACTGGCTACCCAGTCGAGATGCTGGAACTGGAAATGGACATGGAAGCGGACTTAGGTATCGACTCTATCAAACGGGTAGAAATTCTGGGAGCAATGCAAGAAACGTACCCCAACCTACCCAAACCCAACGTCGAAGACTTAGGTGACTTGCGAACCATCGGTCAAATAGTTGAGTATCTGCAACGCCTAGTTGCGGGTGAAAAAAAAAAGCCTGATTCTAACTGGGACTTCCAGCCAGTCCAAGTAATCGAAAACGTTGCGCGTCGTCCCGCGCAACTAAAAATCCTCCCACTACCAGACAGCTTAGAGTTCAGTTTGCCAGAGGGACACATCTGCTTAATCACAGATGATGGCTCCCTCACCACCTCCCACCTAGTCCAAACCCTGTGCGATCGCGGTTGGAAAGTAGTAGTATTAAGCTTCCCCCAAGCCATCATCGCTCAACAAGCACCCTTACCTGCTGGTGTAGAACGTATCACCCTCGCAGATATGAGTGAAGAATTACTCCAACACAAATTATCCGCGATCGCAACTAATATTGGTACAATTGGCAGCTTCATTCACATCCATCCCCAGGCTGTAGAACAAGACAAAGCCATAGTTAAGCATATCTTCTTTGTAGCGAAATACTTGAAGAAAGCTCTTACCGAAACCGCCAATTACACCCGCAGTTCCTTCTTAACAGTCGTGCGCTTAGATGGAGCATTTGGGTTAGAGCATAACACCAATTATGGAGCGATCGCAGGTGGTTTATTTGGACTTACTAAAACTCTAAGATGGGAATGGCCAAAAGTATTTGCTCGCTCCATTGATTTGAGTCCGGCGATAGATGCACAAAAATCGGCTGAACATATTATTGGCGAACTGTGCGACTCGAATCTTTATATCAATGAAGTGGGTTACGGTTCCCAAGGGCGAGTTACGTTGAAGGCTTCCATTAAGTAATGCCTCACGCAAAGGCGCAAAGGCGCAAAGAAAAACTCTTCTTCTCCGCGTCCTCTGCGCCTTGGCGGTTCGTTTAAATAAATTCTCAAATTCAAACAAATATGACAACAGCAACTCAGGTTCGTTCCTCATCAGTATTTCTCGTCAGTGGTGGTGCGAAAGGAATCACCTCCCTCTGCGTTAAAAAACTTGCACAACAACAACCTTGTACATTTATTCTGCTCGGTCGTTCCGAAATATTAGAAAACGAACCAGACTTCGCCAAAGATTGTTTTGAAGATGCTGCATTAAAAAAACGCATCATGGAAAATCTGCTCGCTCAAGGTGAGAAACCTACACCCATGAGTGTGCAGAAAATATATAACAAAATTGCTTCCAGTCGAGAAATTAAGCAGACGATAGCAGAAATTCAAGCAACAGGCGCAAAGGTTGAATATCTGAGTGCTGATGTGACAAATGTTGCTGAACTACAACAAAAACTAGCAGCCACAGTTGCACGTACCGGAGCGATTACTGGCATTATTCACGGTGCTGGTAACTTAGCCGATAAATTAATCGAAAAGAAAACTGACCAAGACTTTGAAAAAGTTTATACAGCCAAAGTTCAAGGCTTAGAAAATTTACTGAATTGCGTTAATCCCAATCAACTAGAACAATTAGTATTGTTCTCCTCCGTAACTGGATTTTACGGGAATATTGGGCAATCTGATTATGCGATCGCTAACGAAATTCTCAACAAATCAGCCCATCTATTCAAACAAAAGCATCCCAATTGTCACGTAGTTGCTATCAACTGGGGCGGTTGGGATAGCGGGATGGTCACACCAGAACTCAAAAAAGCCTTCGCCGAACGGGGAATTGATATTATCCCCATTGATATCGGCGCACAAATGTTAGTCAATGAACTGCATCCAGCACACCATGACTCCACCCAAGTAGTTATCGGTAGCCCCACAATTCGCCCACCCGCACCCTTAGATGCAGAACTTAAAAGCTACCGCATTCGTCGCCGCATCGTATTAGAAGCAAATCCCTTCTTATATGATCATGTTATTGCTGGTTCTCCCGTATTACCAGCAACCTGCGCCATGTCTTGGATGATTAACGCTTGTGAAGAATTGCATCCAGGTTATCGCTATTTAAGTTGTAAAGAATTCAAAGTTCTCAAAGGAATTACCTTCGCTAACTCCAACATCAGCGAACACATTCTCGAAGTTCAAGAACTCGCCAAAAGCGAATCGGAATTTGTCGAATTACAAACCACAATCTTAAGTAAAACACCAGAAGGCAAAACCCATTATCACTTCCGCGCCAATATTAAAATCGTGCGGAAAATGCCAGAAGCACCAGTTTACGAATCAGTAAACCTCAGCGAAGATAACATCATCACCACCACTGGTAAAGACTTTTATCAAAAAGATAGCTCCTCATTATTCCACGGCCCAGCATTCCAAAAAATCACCAGAGTTATTAACATTACCCCCGAAAAAATCACCACCGAATGCTATTGGGCATCAATCTCACCCCAAACGCAAGGGCAATTTCCTATCAATTGGCATAACCCATACTGTAATGATTTAAGCACACAACCATTATGGGTTTGGCTAAACCATTTCCATCAAGAAATATGCTTACCAGGACAACTCACCCACTCCGAACAATTCCGCGCCTTACCTTGCGATGAAATCTTCTACGTTTCTTGCGAAGTTAAAGCAAAAACAGCAACAGGCGTAACCTCTGACTATTACATCCACGACCGCGAAGGTAAAATTTACTCCCGCATCCTCGGAGCCAAAGCAGTAATTTGGCCTATGAGAATGATGAATAAATAACCGCAGATAAACGCAGATAAACGCCGATAACCCTCCGCGCCCCTCTGCGTTTAAAATAGTAATATCTCTTTGCGCCTTTGCGCCTTTGCGCGAAACAAATTTCCACTCCGGGGAACAACGTAAATCCAAAAGCCCACCCCAACGAGGACAACAACAGTGGAAAAAATAGCCATCATCGGTATATCCTGCCTATTTCCCGACGCAAATAATCCCGAACAATTTTGGCAGAATATCACCGAACAAAAAAACTCAACCTCAGAAGTTACACTTGCCGAAATTGGCGTTGATCCCACAATATTTTACGATACTGCTAAAGGCAAACCGGAAAAAATTTACTTCCTCCAAGGTGGATTTATTCGCAACTTTCAATTCGACCCCAGCGAATATAATTTACCGCCAACCTTAGTAAATAGCTTAGATAACACCTTTAAATGGTCACTCTACGCAGCTAAACAAGCAGTGCAACATAGTGGCTATTTAGGTAATCAAAAAGCCCTCGCCAAATGCGGCGTAATTTTAGGAACCCTTGCCCTACCGACAAAACTTTCCAATCAATTATTATCCCCCATTTATCGTCGCACAATTGATGGTGCGATCGCGCAACTTCTCCAAGACCAAGATTTCCATTTAGCAGCCATCCCCCCAACCAGCAAACCATCATCCTACAACGCGATGATCTCCGGCTTACCCGCCGCCCTCATCGCTCAATCTCTCTCATTATCAGGCACTCATTTCTGTATAGATGCAGCTTGTTCCTCAGCCTTTTACTCCATCAAACTAGCATCACACTATTTACAGACACACAAAGCTGATTTGATGTTAGCTGGTGCTATTAGTTGCTCCGATCCTCTATTCTTACGAATGCTCTTTTCTGGTATTCAAGGATATCCAGAAAACGGAATTAGCCGTCCCCTAGATAAAGCATCACGCGGTTTAGTAACCTCCGAAGGTATCGGTATGGTAGTTCTCAAACGCTACAGTGATGCTGTCAGAGATGGCGATAATATCCTCGCTACTGTTTGCGGTAATGGACTCTCCAACGATGGTAGAGGCAAACACCTACTCAGCCCTAACGCCAAAGGACAAATCCTCGCTTACGAACGAGCTTATCAAGAAGCCCAACTTAGCCCCAAAGACATTGATTATCTAGAGTGTCACGCTACAGGCACACTCTTAGGCGATACCACCGAATGTAATTCTGTAGAAAGCTTTTTCGGTAAACACCAAGCATCACCATTAATAGGTTCTGCTAAATCAAATGTTGGTCATTTGTTAGTAGGTGCTGGAATGGTTGGCTTAACCAAAGCAATTTACAGCCTGAATCATGGTGTAATTCCACCCACCATTAATATTGATGAACCCATCGGTGCAGAAAATACTGTTATTTCTCCTAAAAACATTGTTAAAACAACAACACCTTGGCCTAATAATAATTCGACTAAACGTGTAGCTTTAAGCGCCTTTGGGTTTGGTGGAACTAACTCTCACATCATTTTGGAAAAAACCGCGAAGGACACAAAGGACACAAAGAAATAAGAGTTTTAGAGATTTCTAGATAAGTTTATAAAATTACCTATTGTCTCTCTAACTCTGTGTTCTCCCGAAGTTTGCTCAACGCGGGGAACCCGCGCACGCAACTTCTCTCTGTGTCTCTGTGGTTCGTTATTCCCTCTTTCCTTCGCGCTCTTTGCGTCCTTTGCGGTTCGTTATAAACTCTGTTTAGGTACTCAATAATGACCCAAGATAATAAAAACAAAATTGCCATTATTGGCATGGATGCCTTCTTCGGAGAATGCCATAACTTAGACGCTTTTGAACGCAGTATTTATGACGGTAAACAACACTTCATACCTCTACCCGAAAAAAGATGGTATGGCATTAACGAACAAAAAGACTTACTCCAAGACTACGGTTTAGCTGAAGGTAAACCCCCAGTCGGAGCATATATCAAAGACTTTGAAATTGATACTTTAGCCTATAAAATTCCTCCCAACGAAGTCGAAAAACTTAACCCCCAACAACTATTACTGTTGAAGGTTGCAGAACGCGCTATCAAAGATGCAAACCTACCAGAAGGTGGTAATGTTGCAGTAATTATTGCTGCTGAAACAGAGTTATCTGTCCACCAGCTACAGCAAAGATGGGATTTGTCTTGGCAAGTCAAAGATGGTTTGAATGCGGCGGAAATTACTTTACCACCAGAAAAGATTGCTCAATTAGAAACCATCGTTAAAGATAGCGTTCACCAACAAGTAGAGATTGGTGAATACCTAAGCTACATCGCTAACATCATGGCGAGTCGTATTTCTTCACTGTGGAACTTTACCGGGCCTGCTTTCACCCTCACGGCTGTAGAAACTTCGGTTTTTAGAGCTTTAGAAGTAGCGCAAATGCTATTGATGACTGGCGAAGCAGACGCAGCCATTGTTGGTGCTGTTGACTTGGCTGGTGGTGTAGAGAATGTATTGTTACGCAATCAAACCGCCAAGATTAACACTGGTGTCAATACGTTGAGTTATGACCAAAAAGCCAACGGTTGGAATGTGGGTGAAGGCGCGGGTGTAGTGGTTCTCAAACGCTACGATGTGGCGCAAGAGAATGGCGATCGCATTTATGCCACTATTGATGCTATCAGTATCGGACAATCTCTGGTCAATTCAGCTAACGAAGCCTTTCAGAGTGCAGGTGTACAACCCTCTCAGGTGAAATATGTAGAGGTTTGCGCTAGTGGTATTCCCCAAGAAGACGAAACGGAAATTACAGGTTTATTGCAAGCATACCCATCAGTAGGTCATGGTTTGCACTCTGCTATTGGTAGCGTCAAAGCCAATATCGGACACACTCAAGTAGCTTCGGGAATTGCCAGCTTAATCAAAACAGCGTTGTGTCTTTACTATCGCTATATTCCTGCTACTCCTAACTGGTCAGGTGTGAAAGCACCACAACAATGGGAAGGAAGTCCTTTTTATGTGGCTACAGAATCTCGCCCTTGGTTCTTGGGTAAAGACTCTGACCGTCGGATAGCAGCAATTAACGGTCTGGGTTGTGATGGTACTTTTGCTCATGTGATTATCTCAGAAGACCCCACCCAAGAAGACCGCCCTAGCCGATATTTGGAACAAATGCCATATCATTTGTTTCCGATAACTGCTAACGACAGGGATAGTATTTTTGCGGCTCTAGATAGTCTGCAAAAGAGCATTGAAACTAGTTCTTCTTTATCAGACTGTGCTAGTCAAGCCTTTGCTGCATACAAAGCCAACCCCCAGGCGCAATACGCCATCGCCATTAACGGACGGAACAAAAAAGAACTCCTCAAAGAAATTGAGTCAGCGCGTAAAGGTGTCAAAACGGCGTTTGAAAAAGGCACAGACTGGCAAACACCTATCGGTAGTTATTTCACACCGAAACCTCTTGGAAAGCATGGCGAAATTGCCTATGTGTATCCGGCTGCTGTGAACTCTTATGTCGGTATGGGTCGGAATCTCTTCCGCCTGTTCCCCAGAATCTTCAACGACTACATGGTGAAGAGTCTAAATAAGCGGGTAGCGGATGTAGAACTAAGAGTATTTCCCAGAAGTTTGAGTAAGTTATCCCTCAGACAGCTAGAGACTCTAGAAAAGCAATTGCTAGATGATTCTTTAGCAATGTTTGAAGCAGAAATGTTCTTTACCAGACTGCTTACCACGGTTATTTGTGATGACTTTCAACTCAAGCCGAAGTACGTATTTGGCTACAGCTTGGGTGAAACGAGCATGATGGTAGCCCAAGGAGTTTGGAATGATTTTTTCCAAGGTAGTAACTCCTTCAACTCCTCGGCGTTATTTGGAAATAGGTTATCAGGCCCAAAAAATGCGGTGCGCGAGTTTTGGGGTTTGCCAAACACAGATAATTCAGACAAGAACTTTTGGGGTAACTTCGTTTTGATGGCGAGTCCTGAACAGGTACAAGAAGCCATCAAGAACGAGCCACAAGTTTATCTCACGCAAATTAATACACCGGAAGAAGTGTTAATTGCTGGTGAACCTGCGGCTTGTAAGCGAGTCATTGCCGCCTTGGGATGTAACTCTTTTACGGCTCCTTTTGATCACGTTATCCACTGTGAAACGATGCGATCGGAGTATGGAGAGTTAGTTAAATTAAATACTTTGCCATCCCAGAATCTAGCAGGTGTTACCTTCTATTCTGCGGCTGAATATCAGCCTATTGTACTGGAGAGTGGTGCGATCGCTCGCAGCATCGCCACCGGACTTTGCCAACAATTAGACTTTCCGCGCCTAGTTAACCGCCTCCACGACGACGGTGCGAGAATCTTCATCGAAGCTGGTGCGGGTGGTGTATGTTCCCGTTGGATTGATAAAATTCTCGAAGACAAAGACCACATCACCGTATCCCTCAACCGCCGGGGGATGGATGACCATACTACCATTGTCAAAGCACTAGCAAAACTTCTCAGCCATCGCGTAGCTGTAGATTTATCACCACTCTACAACCTCACACCTGCGCCCAAACAAAATAAAGCTACACTACGCACTGTGACAGTCGGTGGTGAATCAATAACCGCCAGTATTTTGACTGAAGAAAACCGCAAACTTTTCCAAGATTTGCCAGGGAAAGCTAAAGGTATTCAATCTGAAAATCTGCATTCAAATATACCATTACCCGATGAAATTGATATCATCAAATCCCTGCAAGATACACATAAAATCTTAGGCGGTGAAATTTTGACGCAAAATGCAGAAGTTTCAATGAAAAATATCATTGAACACGGTTTTACAGCAGCAGAAAAAGTAGAATCTTCTGAGTTAATCGCCACACCGACACAAGCATCTGCTACCAATCAAGATTTAAATACCCTAATCAGAATGCTGGAGTTAAATACCTCTCACTGTCAAAAGCTGAATGCTAATAATGCTCGGATAACTCAAGCACATACAGCTTTTTTACAAGCACGGCAAGATTTTAGTCAGCAGATGCGTGAAATTATTCAATTGCAATTAGTTTGCGCGGAAGATTTGCTCAAAGAATAAGCTTGAATGCACGTTACCTCATGGTTTAAGGATAAAGATTTAACACACTTTATTCTTAGACCTTTCCTAAATTTAAAAAGTTCACGCAGAGGCGCAGAGACGCAGAGGAAAAGAGTATTAGATAAAACCATATATCACTCAAAATATTTCTCACACTCTCCGCGCCTCCGCGTCTCTGCGTGAGATAAAAAAACCAGATTAACAATCCGAGGGATAACTACTGTGACGACCTTCGATATGCCACTCAGCACCCAAGATAATGGCTTAAGATTCTCCGCCTATACCTACAATCATAATCTTGTTTGGAAAGGCAATTTAGAAACAATATCCTTTGAACAGCAAGCCATCAAAAATAAATTACTGCTATTAGATAAACCTTGCTATCTTGTCAAAATTGCAGGTAAAATCGGCATTACAAATGAAGGATATTTATATCCTGCTGATAATAACACAACTTCCCAATTAGAATTAATCGCTTCTCTTGCGCCAATTTCTCTACAACAGTTAGGCGACCCTAGTTTTCTCGCTTGCTATGGCGTGAAATATGCCTATATGACTGGCGCAATGGCTGGCGGTATCGCTTCCGAAGAAATGGTGATTGCTTTAGGAAAAGAGAAAATTTTAGGTTCTTTTGGTGCAGGTGGTTTACCTCCCGAAAGAATAGAATCAGCAATTCAACAAATTCAACAAGCTTTACCAAATGGCCCCTATGCTTTTAATTTAATTCACAGTCCTAATGATATGGCGATTGAACGTCGGGCTGTGGATTTATATTTAAAATATGGGGTGAAGGTGGTAGAGGCTTCAGCATTTTTAGATTTAACACCCAACATTGTTTATTATCGACTGGCTGGGTTAAGTTTAAATGATGCCAATCAAATCATCATTAAAAATAAGGTCATCGCTAAAATTTCTCGCCGCGAAGTTGCGAGTAAATTTATGCAGCCAGCCCCAACTAAAATTGTCAAAGAATTAGTTGAACAAGGATTAATTACTGGGTTACAAGCAAAATTGGCAGAACAAGTACCAATGGCCGATGATATTACTGTGGAAGCTGATTCTGGCGGACATACTGATAACCGTCCGTTGATTTGTTTGCTTCCTTCACTCATAGCTTTAAAGGATGAAATTCAAACTAAATATCATTATTCCCAACCAATTAGAGTTGGTGCAGCCGGGGGAATTGCGACCCCAGAATCAACCTTAGCAGCTTTTATGATGGGTGCTGCTTATGTAGTTACTGGTTCAATCAATCAAGCTTGTGTTGAATCTGGTGCTTGTGAGCATACTAAAAAACTATTAGCACAAGCAGAAATGGCTGATGTAACTATGGCTCCCGCAGGCGATATGTTTGAAATGGGTGTGAAAGTACAAGTGCTAAAACGGGGTACGATGTTCCCGATGCGAGCGCAAAAATTGTACGAATTGTACCGCACTTATAACTCAATTGAAGAAATCCCGGCGGCAGAAAAAGAGAAGTTAGAAAAACAAGTTTTTCGGAAAACTATTGCTGAGGCTTGGGAAGGAACGGCTGCTTATTTATCACAGAAAAATCCTGAAAAATTGGGTAAAGCTGTGAATAATCCTAAGTTGAAGATGGCTTTGATTTTCCGTTGGTATTTAGGCTTATCTTCTCGTTGGTCTACTGCTGGTGAAAAAGGTCGAGAAGTTGATTATCAAATTTGGTGCGGCCCGGCGATGGGTGGTTTTAATGACTGGGTGCGCGGTTCTTATTTAGCTGAACCTCAAAATCGCTCAGTTGTGGATGTTGCTGACCAGATTATGCAGGGTGCAGCATTTTTATATCGCATCCAAAATTTAAAAATTCAAGGTTTGCAAATACCCGATTACTACACTCAGTATCGTCCCGAAGTTTGTCAATAATTGGAAGAGGTAACAATGTCTTATAGTGCAGCAGATATTCAAGCGTGGATGGTGTCTAACCTCGCTGAGTTAGTAGGTGTAGAAACTGACGAAATTGATATCCACGAAAATCTCGAAAACTACGGTTTAGACTCAGCACAAGCAATGACTCTAGTAAGTAAATTAGAGGAATTACTGGGTTTTCAACCATCTCCTTTGTTGTTGTGGCATTATCCCAATATTGCATCTTTATCAGAGCGTTTAGCTGAGGAATTAGTCGAACAATCTGATGTACAAGATACAGGAATTATCAAACAAAGCAGTGGGAATCATGCTACTGACATCCCTACTCTCGATTTACAAGCTGAAGTAGTCCTCGACCCCACAATTAATCCTGGCGGTGCTGTTTACACACCTATCGACAAACCCAAGAAAATCTTCTTGACAGGTTCCACTGGCTTTTTAGGCGCGTTCATCATCCGGGAACTGCTAGAACAAACCGACGCAGAATTGTATTGCTTGGTACGCGCCAGCAGCCTCCAAGACGGTAAAAACAAGCTGCAAAAGAACCTGGAACAGTATGGAATTGGTCAGGATGAGTTAGATCCTCGCATTATTCCTGTAATTGGTGATTTGTCTCAACCAATGTTAGGCCTTGGCGCAGAACTATTCCAAGCGTTAGCAACCAACATTGACACCATCTATCACAGTGCTGCTTTGTTGAACTACGTTTATCCTTACTCAGCACTGAAAACTGCTAACGTTTTAGGTACGCAAGAAATATTGCGCTTGGCTTGTCAAATCAAGGTCAAGCCGGTACATTACGTTTCCAGTGTGGCTGTATTTGAATCACCTTATTACGCGGGTAAGGTGGTGAAGGAAGATGATGATTTTAGCCACTGGGAAGGTATTTTCCTCGGTTACTCTCAAACCAAATGGGTGGCTGAGAAGTTGGTGAAAATTGCCAGCGATCGCGGTTTACCTGTTACAATCCACAGACCACCATTAATCGCTGGAGATAGCAACACAGGTATCGGTAACACCCACGACTTTATCAACTTAATGGTCAAGGGTTGTCTGCAAATGGGTAGCTTCCCAGATGTAGAATATATGTTGGATATGTCTCCTGTAGACTATGTAAGTAAAGCGATCGTCTATCTGTCAATGCAACCAGAATCGATAGGTAAAGCTTTCCACTTACAACATCCCAACCCAGTTTCTTTAAAATTCTTAGTTGAGTGGGTGAGTTCTTTCGGTTATCCCGTGCAAATTCTCCCTTACGATGAATGGCAAGCAGAGTTGATTAAAAATGCTGCTTCACCAGATAATCCTTTATATACCTTGCGCCCATTCTTGTTAGAACGCTGGTCTGAAGAACAAGTCACAATTCCTGATTTGTATCTGCAAACAAGAAGACCCACAATTAGCTGTGAAGCAACAGTGAAGGCATTAGAGGGTAGTGGAATTTCCTGTCCACCAATCGATTCTAAGTTGTTTATGACCTACACAGCTTATTTAATCGAAAGCGGCTTCTTGAGTGTCGCTTTGTAATATTTTGCTTGTTATGTATCGCAATATTACATTTGTTTATGTTGGCTATTTGCAGTTAAAAACATATTTTTAACAATCAACTAGCCTTGTGAATAAATGTAATAAATAGCCACATAACTGCTAAATAATTAGTTAAAAATACAAAACCCAGTTGTTTATCTAACTGGGTTTTTGGTTTATTATGCTATATCAGGAATATTGCTGTTTATCATCAAGTCAATTTACATCAAATCTTAATATTAAGGATATTATTTCTTAAAATTTTTGCTCACAAGAAATTTATATTTTTTAGTTTTGATTTATATATGTACTTTTATTTTACAAATTACAATAAAAACTCAGTATTCATTTTATGTTTTCAGCAACACGGCAGTATGTTGAACATTTTTATATAAAGATTGGATAAAAATTGAATTGTTAAATTTAGTCTAGATAAGCTTTAGATGAACTTATTTTAAATTGGTTTGATTTTTGAAGTTGCAAATACTGAAATTGAGTATTTGTATCAAAAGCAGTTAGATTACTGATGTAAACCAAAGTAGTCAAAAACTACATTAATGTCACTATTAAACCTGACACACTTTGGTATTAATTCTGAAGTAATCTAGCTGATGGAAATCTTCTCTGAAACTTTTTTTAAGCAAGCTTTTGACTTTGCCGAATTAGAACAGACAATAGCGTCTACTATCCGTCTGGTTGCACATAATCCGGTTGCTTTGTATGTATTCTGGCAACATTATACTTGTTTCAATGGCTACACATCCTCAGTAATTTCTCGGCTTGCGAGTTCAATTGCGATGTCTCGTTATTTATTTACTGATCCAGAAATTGCGGTGATTGAAGAAGCAGATCGCGGCTTTCAAATTTCTGCTGAGATTATGATTGCTGCGTCTGATGAAGGAGCTTATGGTATCACCCATCGAGAATTGGCTCAATTACTGTTAAAGACAGTAGGAGACTATGCAGGAATTTCCGTCGAGGAACGTAACCAACTTTCTCAGACTCCAGTTTGGCTGGACGACATTGTGCAAGCTGTCATAGCTGGCTACCAAGGAACTCCCGGCGATGCTGTTTCCTTGATTCGTTCTCTGGGATTTCATACGGCTTCCGAAATGTTGGGCGATCGCGAGTATGCACTATTGGATATGATTATCCGCTATGAAAATCAAGGCGTAGGATTTGACCGCTACCTCAAAGAGAAAACTACTCCCGTCGCCATTCGGGGTCATCGTTATGATCCTTGGTGTTATGTTGTCATCCACGGTAAACATGAAGGTTCCGGCGCAGAAGCCAGACACTTTGACCATGTTTTACAAGCCTTGAATATGGTAGTTCAGTATCGGCCTGAGTCAGAGCAGCAAATTATGGAGTGGGTGCTTGAAGGTTATCAAGCATTTACAGAGTTACAGCAGCGTTTATTTAGAGAAATTTATCGGGAATGTCTGCAAGTGCTAGAACCTCTAGAGACAGGTAATTTAGTTTCTGTATAACTTGCTGGCGATCGCTCCAGGGTGCATATACTCACTCTTGACGTTGATGTAGAAATTTTCTCAACTTGCATCTACTACTTATTCATCACAAATCATGTTTCATTGGCAAGAAGTCATTGGTATAGTCGCCGGGTTTCTCTCACTTTTAGGCTTTTTACCCTACATATTTAGCATCTATCAAAGAAAAACTCGACCTAACAGAGTTACTTGGTGGATTTGGACAGTTGTCGGGTTCATTCTTTGTTTTAGCTACTACTCCTCTGGTGCGGTTAATACAATCTGGGTTCCGGTGTGTTCTGCAATTGGTCATTTGACGATTGCTATTCTTGGGATTAAATATGGTGAAGGTGGTTGGAATCGTTTTGACCGATGGTGTCTATTAACTGCTGGTCTTAGTCTGATCCTTTGGTGGCGTTTTAGCTCTCCTAGTATTGCTCTCATGATCAATATCTGCATTGATTTTTTAGGAGCTTTACCAACCATCAGAAAATCCTACTATCAACCACATACAGAAGATATTTTCACATGGTCTATATTTCTGTTGGCGCATACACTCAATCTGTTTGCCCTTAAAAATTGGTCTTTTAACCTCTCAGTTTATCCACTGTATTTATTTGGCTCAACTTTCACTATATTTCTCTTACTTTCCCGTACTCAAATCCATAGTCAAGTGAATTTGTATAAACGACGCAGAAGTATAAAAATCTAGAAGAATAAGACACTTTTGTTTTAATTAACCAAACATTTTCCTACTTCATATAGCCAACCATAAAGATTTTCAGCAAAACCTAAAATCAGATATATAATTCATATTTGATTTTTATTTTTTCTGCCCATTGACTGACGACACTAGTATATTCTGTAATCAACCTAGATTCTTCTATGTCATCTAAGCTGCTCTCTAGAAAAATTCCTCAAGACGGCAAATCTCAAAAAATTTCATTACGTTTGATTCTGGTTGTGCCTTTTGTACTGCAAGTGATTACAGCTGTAGGACTAACAGGATATCTGTCATTACGCAATGGTCAAAAAGCTGTAAACGAATTAGCAAGTCGATTACTAACTGAAGTCAGTGGACGCATAGACCAACATTTAGATAGTTATATGCTTGTTCCGCAAAAAGTAGTTATACTCACTTCCGATGTAATTGAGATGGGCTTATTAGATTTGCAAGACAAACAGCAACTGGGAAAATTTTTCTGGAGACGGCTGAAATCATTTAATATTGGCTATATACTTTTAGGTTTCCAAACAGGTGATTACATTGCAACTGGCTATCTTTTTGGTGATCATCGCATTACTATTGATGAATTAGCTCCTAACAATTATCAAGGTAGTAATCATTTATATAGTTGGTCAACTGATAATCAAGGAAACCGAATTAAAATTGTTCAAGATAATGGAGAATTTATTGCTAAAAATGAAGGTTGGTATGCAGAAGCAGCCAACCAAGGTAAACCAACTTGGAGTCCCGTTTATAACTGGTTAGTTCCACCTTTTAACTTATCGATTGCCGCTAGTCATCCTATTTATGACTCGAAGAAAAAACTGCTTGGTGTCATTGCGGCTGAACAACGTCTTTCCCAAATTAGTGATTTCTTAGGTCAGTTGAAAGTTAGCCAAACTGGTAGAACTTTTATTATTGAACATAATGGTCTATTAATTGCTAGTTCAAGTGATGAACAACCCTTCAGCCTTCAAAATCAAAAACCGCAACGCCTATTAGCATCCAAGAGTAAAGATCCACTCATCAAAGCCACTGCTAACTATTTGACGACACATTTTGGCAGTTTTGAGAAAATTAGTGATTCTCAGCAAATGGATTTTTTACTCCAGGGTCAACGCCAGTTTGTCCAGATTACTCCTTGGCGCGATGAATGGGGACTTGATTGGTTAATGGTGGTTGTGGTTCCTGAAGAGGATTTCATGGCGCAAATTAATGCTAATACTCATACAACGATTCTGTTGTGTTTATTAGCTTTAGGTTTAGCAATTATTCTTGGGGTTTATACATCTGAATGGATTACGCAACCAATTCTGCAATTAAGTCAAGCTTCAGAAGCGATCGCCAATGGTAAACTAGACCAAAAAGTTCAGGAATCTCAAGTTGAAGAACTGCAAATTTTAGCACAATCTTTTAATATGATGGCTACTCAGCTACGCGAGTCTTTTAATGCTTTATCTAAAACCAATGAAGAACTAGAAATTCGAGTTGAAAATCGCACCAAAGAACTCAGGGAAGCAAAAGAAAGTGCTGATAGTGCCAATAAAGCCAAAAGCGAATTTCTCGCTAATATGAGCCATGAGCTACGTACACCCCTAAATGGAATTCTCGGTTATGCTCAAATTTTACAAGGTTCCAAAAATCTCACAGCAAAAGAAATAAAAGGCATCAATATTATTCATCAATGTGCTTCTCATCTATTAACTTTAATTAATGATATCCTTGACCTTTCTAAAATTGAGGCGAGAAAATTAGAACTACAGCCGACACAATTTAATTTTCTTTCCTTTCTCCAAGCCGTTGCTGAAATCTGTCTGATTAAAGCCGAACAAAAAGGAATTGAATTTGTCTATCAATTCGATGAACATCTGCCAATCGCTATCGAAGCAGATGAAAAACGTTTACGGCAAGTTCTGATTAATTTGTTAAGTAATGCTATAAAATTTACCGAGACTGGCAAAGTAATTTTTAAAGTAGAAGTTATTTTTCCTGGACATCAATTTTCCCAAGATGATATAAATATACCACCAACAACCACTTATAAAATTCGCTTCCAAATAGAAGATACTGGTATAGGAATTAAATCTGAAGAACTAGAGAAAATATTTTTACCTTTTGAGCAAGCAGGTAGTATTAAAAAACAATCAGAAGGTACAGGCTTAGGTTTGGCAATTAGTCATAAAATTCTCTCGATCATGGGCGGTGATTTAAAAGTTAAAAGTGTAATGAGTCAGGGAAGTATATTTTGGTTTGATTTAAAAATAGCCAAAGCTCAAGAATGGATTGATATATCTCAAAGTTACCAAAGCCGAAAAATCATTGGTTATAAAGGAGAGAAAAAGAAAATATTAATAGTGGATAATGTTGCGGAAAATCGCTCTGTATTTGTTAGTTTATTAGAAGTATTTGGTTTTGAATTAGTAGAAGCAGAAAATGGTCAAACTGCTTTAGCACAAGCCACAGAATTTAAACCAAACTTAATTATTACAGGTGCTTGTATGCCGGTAATGGATGGATATCAGATGTTATCTAATTTACGAGAATCTTTAGAATGGCAAAATTTGAAGGTGATAGTTTCTTCAGCTAGTGTCTTTGATGATGATAAACAAAAAAGCTTTGATGCAGGTGCAGATGACTTTTTAGCTAAACCTGTCCAACTGCCTGAACTACTCAATCAATTAGAGAAACATTTACGCTTGGAATGGATTTATGAAGAAAAAACTGTCGAGGCGATCGCACCTGTTAATATAATCGGATCTCACAAACAAAATGAATCTGAAATTATTCCGCCACCTCTAGTAGAATTGAATTATTTAAAGGAATTAGCTCTAAAAGGTCGGATAAAAGCTATTTCTAAACATTTAGAAAATATAGAGAAAATGGATGAACGTTATATTGCTTTTGTGCAGTATGTGAATCATCTAGCTCAAGGGTTCCAAGTTAAGGAAATTAGAGAGTTTCTCGAAAGAATATCGCAAATAAATTATTAATAAAAATTCCTCACTCCATCAAAATTTGAATAAGTATCAGGGGAAGAATTGTGCAGACTCAAGAAACCAATTTAATTTTAATTGTAGATGATACGCCTACCAACTTAGAAGTACTTTCGGAAGCTTTGACTGACGCTGGTTTTGAAGTTGCAGTCGCCACCAGTGGAGAAAGTGCTATTGAACAAATTGAATATGATCCACCAGACCTAATCTTATTAGATGTGATGATGCCGGGGATTGATGGATTTGAAACATGCTACCGACTCAAGCAAAATCCACAGACAAAAGATATTCCTGTCATTTTTATGACTGCTTTGAGCGATACGGTAGATAAGGTGAAAGGCCTTTCTTTAGGTGCTGTTGATTATATTACCAAGCCATTTCAGCAAGCAGAAGTGTTGGCGCGGGTTCAAATCCATGTGAATTTGCGAAACTTGAATTCAGCACTAGCAGAGAAAAATTTCCGTCTCCAACAAGAAATCCAAGAAAGGGCGATCGCCGAAGCAGCTTTACAGAAATTAACTCAAGAATTAGAACAAAGGGTATTGGAACGTACCCAAAAACTTACTGACGCACTTTGCACCTTAGAAAAAGCTCAAGTTCAGCTGGTGCAGTCAGAAAAGTTAGCCACTCTAGGTCAACTAGTAGCGGGTATAGCCCATGAAATTAATAACCCCGTGAACTTTATCCACGCCAATCTTTACTATGTCAGTCGCTATACCCAGAACTTGCTGGAATTAGTGGCACTTTATCAAAAGCAATTACCTGGCGCTACCCCGGAGATTAAAGCCAAAGCTAAAGACATAGACTTAGAATATTTGCTAGAAGACTTACCAAAAATTCTTTCTTCAATGGAAGTTGGGACTGAGAGAATTTGTGACATTATTAAATCTTTGCGTAGCTTCTCCCGCCACGATGAAGCAGAAGTCAAAGTGGTAAACATTCATGAGGGTATAGATAGTACACTCATGATTCTCAAGCGACACCTAGACGGAAAACCAGGACAGCCAAACATTAAAGTAGTCAAAGAATATGGCAACCTGCCCAAAGTAGAGTGCTATCCCGGCAAAATGAATCAGGTGTTTATGAATATTTTGAGTAATGCCATTGATGCTTTAACAGAAGCGATGGAACATTATCCGAGTTATGTACCATCACCGATGATTCGGATTCATACCGAGGTGGTAGACAGCGATCGCATTATTATTAGAATTGCTGACAATGGTCTAGGAATACCAGAACATATTCAACAACGAATTTTCGACCCTTTCTTTACAACCAAACCTGCGGGTAAGGGTACAGGGTTGGGAATGTCAATTAGTCATCAAATTATCACTGAACTACATTATGGCAGTTTGCGCTGTATTTCCCATCCAGAGCAAGGAGCAGAATTTATAGTGGAAATACCCATTCAACAGCCACAAGTTTGTCATACAGGCTTAGTTAAGCAAAAAGTTGTCGGTTCTGCCGTACCTGTGATGTTGAACTTTTAGTCAATGATTAGGTTAGGAAACGTTAGAGTCTTTGTAGATTTTAGTTTTAGTCTAGATTTTTACTCAGCGATTCAATATAAAATCTAAAATTCACTATTGCAAAATTACAATGGCAGACCTAACTCCTAATTCCAGTTTTAGTTTGACTCTGCGGTTGCAAATTCCCAACCGCGTCGGGATGTTAGCATCGGTGACACAGGCGATCGCAACCAGTGGTGGTAATCTGGGGCAAATAGATTTAATTGAACAAACCCGTCAAGAATCTACGCGCGATATTACCGTAGATGCAGCTAGTACAGAACATGCTGAAACCATTGTCCAAGCAATCAAAGAACTACCAAACATTAAGGTGATCGATGTTTACGATCGCACCTTTAATTTACACCGTGGTGGCAAAATTAGCATCACTAGCCGTATTGCCTTAAGAAGTGTTTCTGATTTAGCAATGGCTTATACTCCTGGTGTGGGGCGGATTTGTAAAGCGATCGCCGCCAACCCAGAAGAAGTTTACAATCTGACAATTAAACAAAATACTGTCGCCATTGTTACCGATGGTAGTGCAGTTTTGGGCTTGGGTAATCTCGGCCCGGCGGCGGCTTTACCTGTGATGGAAGGCAAAGCTATGCTATTTAAGGAATTTGCTGGTATCGATGCTTTTCCTATTTGTCTAGCTACCCAAAGTACCGATGAGATTGTTCAGGCGGTGAAGCAAATTGCGCCTGTGTTTGGCGGGGTGAACTTAGAAGATATTGCTGCGCCCCGTTGTTTTGAAATTGAACAAAGATTGCGTCAGGAATTAGATATCCCAGTATTCCATGATGACCAACATGGCACAGCGATTGTCACTTTAGCAGCATTATATAACGCGCTGAAATTAGTTAACAAATCAATGGCAGATATCCGCATTGTAATTAATGGTGCGGGCGCTGCGGGTGTGGCGATCGCGCGGTTACTGCGGAAAGCTGGGGCGCAAACCATTTTGATGTGTGACTCTAAAGGTATTCTTTCTGTTCACCGCACTGACTTGACAGAAGAAAAACAAGAATTTGCCGTCAAAGCCCAAGGAACATTAGCCGGCGCAATGCAAGGTGCAGATGTCTTTATTGGTGTTAGCGCCCCTGGCGTATTAACCCCAGAAATGGTGCAAGCAATGGCGAAAGATCCCATTGTGTTTGCCATGGCCAATCCCATTCCTGAAATTCAGCCAGAATTAGTGAGCAAAACTGTGGCGGTAATGGCGACAGGACGCAGTGATTACCCCAATCAAATTAACAATGTGTTGGCTTTTCCGGGAGTCTTCCGGGGTGCTTTAGATTGTCGTGCTAAAGAAATTACAACCACAATGTACTTAGAAGCGGCCAGTGCGATCGCTTCTTTAGTCAACCCCAGCGATTTGAGTCCTGAACATATTATTCCTTCTGTGTTTGATACCCGTGTCGCCCCGGCTGTGGCGGCGGCTGTACAAAGGGCAGCACGTCAAGAAGGTATTGCCAAGAGTTGAGTATAATTCTTGTGGGATAGGCAGCTTGCCTATCTCCCAGAAATCGGAAACAAGAGGGGAACAAATTAACCGCCGATGTACGCAGATACACGCAGATAAAATTCACTCATGCAGTATCCTTTTGGAAGCGAGTTCATCACCGAACTGCCGCTAATTTTGGCAGGGCCAATGCTACAACATACCGAATCAACAGCCGTGACGGTATGGATAGCCCTCAAGCAGTCTTGTCGGGTAGAACTGAAAATTTATGAAACAACAAATCAAGGCGCAACTCTAGGGAATTGTTTGTTTACTGGAGAACGCGCTACAGTTGCTTTGGGTGAATATCTGCATGTTGTGGCGGTAACGGCTGAATGTCACGATGAAAATCATCTGCTGGGCGATCGCATCTACGCCTACACCTTACAATTTATCTGTGATACAGAACAGCAAACTTTATCCCAAGCATTAAGTTCTGAGAATTTTGCCGCAGATAGCATTAGTTATTTTGACCATCAACAACCAACCTTTGTTTTACCTCCCAGTCGTCTGCAAGATTTAAAAATTGTCCACGCTTCTTGTCGCAAACCGCATGGACATGGTTTGGATGCGTTACCAATTCTTGATAGTTTAATTGCAAATACAGCAACTCAACCCCAACACCGCCCCCAGCAATTGTTTCTCACAGGCGACCAAATTTATGGTGATGATGTTGCTGATCCTTCCTTATGGGTGGCGACTCATTTGGGTGATATTTTATTGGGTTGGGAAGAAAAGTTACCTGTCAGCCCAATTTCCTGTACTCCCAAGGAATTACCTACCAGACAACGGGCGGAAGTCGCAACAGAACAAGCAGGTTTCACCGCCGGATTGCATAACAAATATAGTAAAGTTAACAGCCATCTGCTGAGTTTGGGGGAATATTACGCGGCTTATTTATTAACTTGGTCGCCTGTGTGCTGGCCGCGGAAATTTCCTCAAGGAACAGAAGTAACTAGCGATCGCCAAGGTATCAAAAACTGGAATCGAGAAGTCAAAGATTTACAACAATTTATTTATACTTTGGGAAAAGTTCGCCGTGCTTTGGCGAATATTCCCACCTACACAATTTTTGATGACCACGATGTTAGCGATGACTGGAATTTGAATCAAGCTTGGTGTTTGCGCGTTTTGGGCAAACCTTTGGGGCGGCGGGTGGTGCAGAATGCCCTGTTAGCTTACAGCGTGTTTCAAGCTTGGGGAAATACACCTGAACAATTTGCCTTTGGGGAATCTGGGGAAAAACTGCTGGCGGCGGCGGAAATTTGGTCAGCTTCCCACGGTACAGATAGTTATGCCGATCAAGCGATCGCCCTTTATCTTGGTCTGCCAGATACCGATTCTCTCACAGGCTTACCAACTTTTGCTCAAGATGATTCCACATTAGTTTTAGCCAGACATCCCCAATCCCTCAATTGGCATTACACCATCCGCAGCCCAATTCATGAAGTGATTGTTCTCGATACCCGGACTTGGCGGGGTTATCCAGCCGACGCGAAACCCATCGCCCCACCCAGGTTATTATCACCCCAGGCGGTAAAACAACAACTACTGACACCTTTACAAGCAAAAACTAATATTCCCGCCACATTTGTGATTGCACCTACCAATGTCTTTGGCTTAAAAGTGATTGATTGGGTGCATCATTGGCATTTAAAAAACGATAAGGTTTTTTCTACAGATGTGGGTGATGCGTGGAATATTCATACAGAAGCATTGGCGCAATTTCTCACAACATTATTTACCCAACGTCAACAAGTCATTGTCTTGTCGGGAGATATTCACTATAGTTCGGCGGTGCGTTTATCTCATCAAGATATTGATTCCCAATTGTTATCTGTATTGGTGCAGTTAACCTGTAGTGCCTTAAAAAATGAAGAATTTCTCACGCGGTTAATTCACACCAAATTGAAAAATTGGCTATTACCAGAAAAAGTCCGATATTGGTGGGGCTGGAGTCATCCTGCTGATATGGTGGAAGTTGCTGCTAAAAAATGGCAACGCCAAAATTCGTCCCGTCCTGACTGGCGTTGTGCGTTAGAGTTAATTCCTCGGCAAAAAACCCAAACTGCGAATTTAGCCATTGATGTATTAAGTTTTATTGCTCCCTGGAACCGCCCAGAAAAAGCGAAGTGGCGATCGCTACAATTTTTAATGTTTTGGAAATCCCCTTGGTTTCAAGATGGAAAAGAAGTAGTAGGCGTGAATAATTTAGCATTAGTGCAGTTTGAACCAACCGATGAAAGTCTTGCGAATAAAGTCATCCAAGATTTATACTGGTTTTCTTCCTGGTATACAACTGAACTGGTTTACTCCCGGTTTGAAACTCAACTGCTACCTGATCATGATGTATTTCATTAGGAATAGCATCAATGGGTGGTGTAGCTAATGTTAACCAATAAAACCCAATTACTCAGTAATTCAATCTTGCAGCCTGGAGATATGGAGCTTTAGTAAATATGATTACCTACAACAATGCTCAATTCCGTTCTATTTTATTTGGATTAGGATATCTAGCTCAAGATTTTGCTGCTTTGGGGCAGGGGTTTCCAGTTAGTAAAGATAATTCGCCACTCACAACCATTAAAACTGTACAAGCCATCAAAAATTTTCAGGCAGACTATGAACTGTTGGTAGATGGTATAGTCGGGCCAAAAACAATGGCAAAAGCGGAAGAAGTGATCAGAATTTTGCAATATGAATTGAATGTAGTAGTCAAAGCCGACTTACCTAAAGATCATCCCTTTTATGGGCCAAGAACTGTAGCCGCAGTCAAAAAATTTGCCGCCCAATATTTGGCTGAGGATGAAGGCGCAATTACTGGTGTTGCAACTTTAGAAATTCGCAAAAATCTTGATAGAGTAGCCAAACAGTTAATTTAAATCTATTAAAAACTTACAGCAGCATATTCTTAGAATAATGTAGAGACGTTATATGTAATGTCTCTACAGAGTTATAGATTTTATGCCTTTATTCCAATTCTATAAGCGACTGCATATAAACTCATCTACTCTTACCTATTTATATAAAAAACAATTTAATATCTCATTATTTTTACTTGAAAGATAAAATGTCGATTAACTTTACACCATCAATTTTTACAAATACATCAGTTTGCCTAATGATGATGGCGATCGCCATCAATATTTTTGCTCACAACCAGGTTTTAGCTTCAGAGCAATTGCCAGGAAATATATTAGGCGATCGCATGTTTACATTAGCAGTTAATTCTGCTACAGAACAGATTAGGCAAGTTGCTAAACAACAAAATGCCACCCTTATACAATATTCAATTATTAATAATGAATTTACGATTGCAGGCAAAAAACAAACGAGAGAATCAGAACTCTATATTTGGGTCATTAAACCTACAGGAGATATAACCTTTCGTCAGGTTGATATTAAAGCATTGTGGCAAAAACAAAACACATCTCTGTCTGAGTTAATTGCTCAAAGTCGTTTGTCTCTTGGGGTGACAGGTAATTATAATTATCTCAAACGTAATCAACTTAAAGATAACTTCCAAAAATTGCATGAATTATTAATTAAACCTATTGAAAATTTATTACCTCAACAACCAAACACAAATATTATTTTCATTCCCCAAGGCGAATTATTTCTTGTACCTTTTGCTGCCTTACAAGATGCCAAAGGTAAATATTTAATTGAGCGATATACAATTGCCACTGCACCTTCCATTCAAGCCTTAGATTTACTTTATCAGCGAAAAAAACAATATCAAAATATCGGACAAGATATTTTAGTAGTGGGTAATCCTAAAATACAATCTGATCGAGGAGAACCGCTTCAGCTAATTGGTGCAGAACAAGAAGCAAAAGCGATCGCACAATTATTTAACACCCAACCACTCATAGGTAATGCAGCAACCGAAACCGCAGTTGTACAGCGAATTTCGCAAGCAAAAATTATTCATTTAGCAACACAAGCATATCTCAAAAATCAGCAAGGTTTAGCTTTCACACCCTCCACTCAAGATGATGGCTTACTCACACCCGCAGAAATTCAAAAATTAAAATTAACAGCAGATTTAGTTGTCTTAAGTGCCAACGATACAGCCATCGGAATAATCACAAATGACGGCGTAATTGGCTTATCACGTTCTTTCTTATCGGCGGGAGTTTCCAGCGTGATTGCTTCTTTATGGGATATATCAGATCAATCAACCGCATATTTAATGACAAAATTTTATCAAAAACTCCATGAAAAACCAGATAAAGCAGCAGCCTTACGTTATGCGATGCTAGAAACTAAGAAAAAATACCCAAACCCCAGAGATTGGGCAGCTTTTACTTTAATTGGCTTGTTGTAGTTTGAAATGAGGATAAGAATTATGAGCGATAGACATAACGAGCTACGCCTACGCAAAATTATTTCAATCGCTTTCAATACTTTTCTCGTAACAATTGCACCGACATGGCCGCAAAATTTTTCTGGGTTCTTGTTTACGCCCCAAGTATTAGCGCAAACATCAAATCAGCAGCACACTGAGGCTGTCTCCGGTAATTTTGTTGATTACTTCGCCCAGGAAAGAGAAATTAAAGCACATAACGGTAGCGTCAACAGCGCCAGTTTTAGTCCAGATGGTAAGTTAATTGTTACGGCTGGTGCTGATAATACTGCTCGTGTCTGGGATTTTTCTGGAAAGCAAGTAGCAGAATTAGTAGGGCATCAAGGCAATGTTAAAACTGCGAATTTTAGCCCTGATGGTAAGCTGATTGTTACTGCATCTTTTGATGCTACTGCCCGCATTTGGAATATTTCAGGTAATCAGCTAGTTGAGTTAAAAGGGCATCAAGGTAATGTTTATAGTGCTAATTTTAGTCCTGATAGTAAACAAATAATCACGGCAGGTGCAGATAAAACTGTGTGGCTATGGGATTTATCAGGCAAACAGCTAAGAGAAATTCCAGCCCATAATGGTAGTGTGTACAGTGCAAATTTTAGTTTAGATGGTAAAAAAATTGTTACCACAAGTGCTGATAAAACAGCACGAATTTGGGATTTGTCAGGTAAGCTCATATCAGAATTAACCGGACATAAAGACACTGTTTGGAGTGCGAATTTTAGTCCAGATGGTCAGCAAATTGTTACAGCTTCGGACGATAAAACTGCTCGTATTTGGGATTTATCTGGGAAAGTTTTAGCAGAATTAAAAGCACATAGTGATAGTGTCTTAAATGTGAATTTTAGCAAAGATGGACAGCAGATTATCACAGCATCAATTGATAAAACTGCTTTGATTTGGAAATATTCAGGTCGCTTGATAGGCAAGCTGCAAGGACATGAAGGTGGTGTTAATAGTGTCAGTTTTACCCAGGATGGTAAACATATTATTACTGCATCATCTGATTACACAACCCGTGTTTGGGACACATCTAATAAGGTGCTGACAGAATTACTAGGACATAAAGGTGAAGTTAATAGTGCTGATTTTAGCCCAGATGGTAAACGTATTATTACTGGATCACAAGACGAAACTGCAAGAATTTGGGATATATCTAGCAAACTAGTCACTGAAATCAAAGCACCTCAAGAGGTATGGACTACTAAATTTAGCCCCGATGGTAAACTAATTGTAACTACATCCCAGAATAAAATTGCCAGAGTTTGGGACATTAAAGGTAAGTTAATTACTGAACTCAAAGGACATCAAGAAGTTGTTAATAGTGCCAATTTTAGCCCTGATAGCAAGTTAATTATCACTGGATCTGGAGATAAAACTGCAAGAATTTGGGATATTTCCGGCAAACTGATTACTGAAATCAAAGGGCATCAAGCAAACGTTGAAAGTGCCAATTTTAGCTATGATGGTAAGCGAATTATTACTGCCTCTGACAACATAGCCCGTATATGGGATAAATCAGGCAAACTAATCACGCAATTAGAATTAAAAGGAAAACAGTATTCTATTATCAGTGCCAATTTTAGCCCGGATGGCAAGATGGTTGTCACTGCATCTCATGATGGTAGTGCTTGGATATGGGATGCTTCGGGTAAAGTAATCACAAAAGTTGAGTTTCCGAATACGACGACTGAAAAGTATAATGAAAATCGTGTTTACGGTGCTGATTTTAGCCGAGATAATAAATTTTTAATTACCGCAACTTCTGATGGCGCACGAATATGGGACATTTCAGGGAAACTAATTACCGAACTTAAAGGTCATCAACATGAAGTCACTAGTGCAAATTTTAGTCCAGATGGCAAACTAGTTGTCACGGCATCTCGTGATAGTACGGTTCGGATATGGTATGTCTTTGGCAAATTAGCAGCCTCACCAAAATTACCAGAAACACCACCCTCTAGTAATCAACCATTTCAAGAACAAGTAAAACCTCGATTTAGGAATGAAGATAACGTTATTACTAGTGTAAGTTTTAGCCCGGATAACAAATTAATTGTTACTGGTTCTAAAGATGGTACTGCACAGATATGGGATAACTCTGGTAAACTGCTAACTGAACTTACAGGGCATCAATATCAAATCAATAATGTATATTTTAGTGCTGATAGCAAGTTAATTTTCACCGCATCTTGGGATTTTGCTGCGGTGTGGGATACTTCGGGTAAATTATTGGCGAAACTGAAAGATATTAGAGACATTGCTGTTTCCAGTGGCAGTTTGAGTCCTGATGGTAAGTTGGCTATTACTACATATTCATCTTTTGAAAGGAATGTCCTACTTTGGGATACATCTGGCAAGTTACTGACAGAACTTAAAGGACATAAAGACCTTGTTAATAGTGCAACCTTTAGCCCAGATGGTAAGTTAATTGTGACTGCATCAGATGATAAAAATGCCCGTATATGGGACATTTCAGGTAAATTTTTAGCAGAACTTAAAGGGCATCAGCAAAAAGTTAAAAATGCCGTTTTCAGTCCTGATGGCAAGCTGATTGTTACTATCAGTGATGAACCAATTGTCCGGGTGTGGGATATTTCTGGCAAGCTATTAACTGAACTCAAACATAAGTATGGATTTATCGACCGTGTGAATTTTAGTCCAGATAGCAAGCTAATTATAACTTCATATCTAGGACGTTCTTCAAGTGTCTGGGATACTTCTGGCAATCTAATCAAAGAACTTGAAGGTATAGAAATTTTTAGTTTTAGCCCTGATGGTCGGCAGACTGTAGCTATATCTGGAGGTATAGCTTTAGTAGGGGATATTTCCAGCCAGAAGTTTACGGAAATCAGAAGTGATCAAGGTTTAATTAAAGGCGTAACTTTTAGCCCTAACAGCCAATTTATTGTTACTGTAGTGGAGAAATTTTCCTCTAAGAGTATTGCTCAAATTTGGGACGTTTCGGGAAAAAGAATTGCAGAATTTAAATCATATCCCAGTACAGTTAATGATGCTAATTTTAGTCCTGACAGTAAATTATTTATCACTGCTTTTGATAATGGGACTGTGAGAGTTTGGAATAATTTTGGCAAAATATTGACTGAAATTACAGGAAAGCATAGTGTTAACAGTGCTAGTTTTAGCCCTAATAATCAGTTAATTCTAACCTCTTCTGCTGGCACTTCGATACTATGGGATACTTCTGGTAAGCAACTTGCCCAGCTTAGAGGATATAAGCCCAGCTTTAGTCCTGATGGTAAGTTGATTGTTACCGTGTCTTTCGACAAAACTGCTTTAGTATGGGATGTTACTGGCAAACAAGTAGCTGAACTTAAAGGTCATCAAAATTCTATTAACAGTGCTAATTTTAGTGCAGACAGTAAGTTAATTGTTACTACATCAAATGATAAAACTGCCCGTGTTTGGAATACTGCGGGTAAACTGATTACTGAAATTAAAGGTAATAATCTTGGTTTTAAAAGTGGTATTTTTAGCCCAGATAATCAATTGATTCTTACTTTAGGTTGGAATAATGTTCCACAAGTGTGGGATATTTCAGGTAAGCTATTAGCTGAACTCAAAGGTCAGCAAAATTACTTCAACAATGCTATTTTTAGTCCTAACAGCAAGCTAATTATCACCATATCTTCTAATATTATCTTGTGGGATATTTCCGGTAAGCTGGTAACTGAATTTCAAACATCTCAAGGAGATATTAAGGATGTCAATTTTAGCCCTGATGGAAAACTAATAGTTACAGCTTCATCAGATGGTATAGCCCGTGTGTGGGAAACTACAGGTAAACTTTTAATAGAACTAAAGGGACATCAAGGCAATGTTACTAAAGCTAATTTCAGTCCCGATGGTAAGCGCATCATCACTGCTTCTGATGATGGAACTGCAAGAGTATGGGAGTTATCTGGTAAGCAAATAGCCTTGCTGAACTTGGATGAAAAAATTGCTGCTACTCCGAAAGCTGAAGCCGATAGACTGCGTGATTTGCAATTTTCTGCCCCTAACTGCGCCCAAGCAATTGAACCTTGGCAAAAAGCTCTCAAACTTTATCAAGAAATCTCTGATAACGAAAACCAAGCTATAGTTCTTGAACAACTTGGTAACGCTCACTATTGTCTCAGTGACTATACCAAAGCAATCGCATCCTATAATAATGCTTTAGACATTGCCAAAAAATTCAACTATGCCCAAAAACAAGCCAAAAACCTCGCCAACCTGGGTAATGTTTACAATTCCTTGGCTGACTATGAAACAGCAATTAAATATTATAATGATGCTTTGAAAATTTTAGAACAAAATCAAGACGCACAACTCAAAGCAGAAGTTTTACGTAATCGTGGTAATCTTTACATTACTCAAGCTAAATATAATGAAGCAATTCAAGACCTATCGCAAGCATTAGCCATTGATAAAAATACTACTAGTCTTGCTAAAACTAAAGCTAATTTGGCAAATATTTATTATTCATTGGGTGACTACAATAAGGCAATACAATATTACAAAGAAGCTGCTGAATTGATTCCCAGTGAAGCACTAGGAGGGTTAGGTAATGTTTACCTTGCCCTGGGCGATACTGTAAAGGCGATTGAATTCCAGCAGGAAAGTTTAGCGAAAGCACAACAAGATGAAGATAAAGAAGCTGAAGGAAATGCTTTAAATAATCTTGCTAATGCTCTGCGTCAAGCTGGTAAATTACCTGAAGCGGAGACACATTTGCGTCAGGCGATCGCTATTTGGGAAAATCTGCGTTTAACATTAGATGATGCCAAAAAAATTTCTATTTTTGAAAAACAAACCCGCACCTATCGCCTGCTACAAGCAGTTTTGATTGCTCAAAATAAAATAGCAGAAGCTTTAGAAATATCTGAGCGTGGTAGGGCAAGAGCATTTATCGATTTACTTAATAAACGAATATCGCCTAATTCAACAGAGCAATCAAAAGTTACAGTAATAAATATTGAACAAATCAAACAAATTGCTAAAAGCGAAAATTCAACGCTCGTTCAATATTCGATTATTACTGATAAATTCAAAGTTGATGGTAAGCAGCAAACTCAAGATTCAGAACTATATATTTGGGTTATTAAGCCCACTGGTGAAGTATCTTTTCATCGTACAGACCTAAAAAGTTTGTGGCAAAAAGAAAAGATAAATCTCAAGCAATTAATTGAGAAAATGCGTCTTTCGATGGGCATAATTGATATTAAAACTCGTAATTCTCGTAGCATCAAAGTTTCAGCAGCAGAGGGAGCGAATCAACCCAAACGCTTACAACAACTCTATGAATTATTAATCAAACCTATCGCAGATCATCTTCCCAGTAATCCTGATGAGCGAGTTATCTTTATCCCTCAAGGTGAGTTATTTCTTGTGCCTTTCCCTGCACTGCAATATGAGCAAGGCAAATTCTTAATAGAAAAACACACAATTCTCACTACCCCATCAATTCAAGTATTAGATTTTACATCCAAACAAAAGCGACATATCGAGGCTTTAAATACAAAATCTTTGATCGTAGGTAATCCGACGATGCCGAAAGTAGAGTTGGAACCAGGAAAACCCCCCGAACAATTAAATAATTTACCCGGTGCAGAACAGGAAGCTAAAAATGTTGCTGCAATCCTCAAAACTCAAGCACTGACAGGTAAGCAAGCCAGCAAAACAGCTATTTTACAGAAAATTGCACAAGCGAGAATTATTCACTTTGCTACTCACGGTTTACTTGATGATAACCGGGGATTGGGAAGTGCGATCGCTCTTGCACCTTCCGGTAAGGATAACGGGTTGCTTACGGCTGAAGAAATCTTGAATCTGAAGTTAAATGCAGACTTGGTTGTTTTAAGTGCTTGCGATACCGGACGTGGGAGAGTCACTGGTGATGGTGTAATTGGTTTATCTCGTTCTTTAATTAGTGCTGGTGTCCCCAGTGTCATCGTTTCTTTATGGGCAGTTGATGATAACTCGACATCGTTTCTAATGACCGAATTCTATAAAAATATCCAACAAAAACAAGATAAAGCGACTGCTTTACGTAAAGCTATGCTGACAACAATGCAGAAATATCCTCTCCCCAAAAATTGGGCTGCATTTACCTTAATTGGTGAATCTGAATAGTTTGTTTGGCGTATCTAGGTTGTATATTTTTCATTAAAAACATACAATATTTTTCCCCTCTCCGATGCGGAAATGGGTTAGGGGAGAGGTCAAAACAGACTTGTTGAATTCCCATCAAATTAAATGTAGAACAGCTTATTAGCTATTTTCAGAATCAACAACCTCAAACGAGATAGCCATTGCGGCTAATTTTTTACTATCAATACCACGCACTCCCGACGGTAATTGTATTTGCTGTGCAGAAATCCCGCCACGAGTACCTGCATCTAAATCATCTAATATATTGTTGGTTACATCTAAAATTTCATCTGTTACAGCAATAGGAGTACTACGATTAGCGACATTTCTTAAACTAGCAATTTTTTGCAAGGCTAAAAGTGAAGTTCTCAGGGGTGTTGTACTAGCAATAACTAACGCTTCTGAAATTCCTAAAGGTCTATCAACAGCTAAGATAAACTCATCATCTGTTTGGGGAATGAGTTTTGTTTTTTGTGCTTCTACTAAAGCCGCATTTTGTGTGGCAGACCAATTATTAGGGAATATAACCGTCATTTCTCCTTCCGCATCAATTACTAAAATACTGACATAAATGGGTTGATTTTCATTGTTTTGAATTTTAAAAGCAATTTTGGTGCCGACAGCAAGTTGAGTCAAGCCGGAATTAGAAAATTTAATAGCAGGTTTTGGCTGTTTCGAGATAGATCCACGAACTGGGAAAGATTCTGCTAGTAATTCATTGCTATCCGCTATATTCATCGAAACAGCAACATTGATGCGGGATGAATTAATGTTACCCAAAATTTGCTTAACTACTCTAGCAGCTAGTAAAGATTTGAACTTCGGCTGTAAACGTTTTACAGCTTCAGTAACAGATTCACCAGCTTGACCAAAAGACTTAGGAATAATTTCATCTTGGCTAGGGAGAAATAAGCCAAAACTACCAACTTCTGGCAACTGAGAAATGCCTTTTTTCTGTAATTCCTGATATTTAGGCTGAGTCATCTGCCCTAGAATATACTGTACTGATTGTTTTCCTAAAAGTTGCGGTTCAACACGTTTCAGGGATTTGAGAGCTTTTATGGCTTGCTGGGCATTGTTATTATTGAGAGATTCATCAATGCCTATTTTTAAAGTAGGATTGTTGGGAATACTGCGAATCCGTTCTTGTAATAAATTTCCTGGCTGTAATTTTAAAGTTGAGCGTGTACCTATATTAACTAATGTACCTTTACCAATTAATCCTTGACGAGATTCTAATTTGATTAAGCCAACTTCATCACCTTGAGGATTGACAACTGAAAATAAGGGATTATCTGTGAAGGCTTCTAAGCTTTGTGGATCTATACCACCCAACCACAATTGAACTTGATTACCCTTGACTTGAGTCACAACAGCTTCAGCCGGCACAGCTTGAATCGGAATAAAATAAATCGGTGGGTTGTTTTTGTTGCGGCTAAGATTTAATTCAAACTCTGGGTCTTGGAGATTACCATTTTCCCTCGCTAATATTTTAGTACTGCGGCCAATATTTGCGATCGCACTATTTACAGATTCATTACCAGCTTGTTGCCAAAGATACTGTGTTAACAAATAAGTAAACGCCCCAGCATGAAAGCCCTCAAACGGTGCATCCGCCGCAAATTGATCACTTCTCGCACTAGCAATCACAACTCCCTTCGCCACAGCTTGTCTGCGTTTCTGGATAAATTCTTGCTGTGAAAGTCCCAGCCGCTTCAGCCATTGGCGTTGATATTCCAACTCTTCGGGACTGGGTTGTAGTGATGTACCACCATTCACCGAACGAACGCGCAAATTTCCCCGTTTACCACCACCAGAATGACAACTATCTAACACAACCGTCACATTCTCGGTTTTTAATGCAGACATCAACAAAAACAATGTGTGTCCCATAATGTGATTTACCGAACCGCGTCCGTTAGGTGGTAATTTGCCATCTATCGGAATAAATGTACTATTCAGTCCATCTGGCGCATCACCATCTGGATCTTTGACTCGTGTACCATGTCCAGAAAAGTGAAATAATACTACATCACTGGGCTTGGCTTGTTTAATTAAATGTTCTTCAAACGCCGTCAGGATGCCTTGACGAGTAGCTTGTTTGTCAGTCAAGGTGAGAATATCTTGGGGTTTAAAACCAAAACGATGAATTAATAATTCCTGCTGTAGCCTGACATCAGTAACACAACCAAAAAGGGGCGACAAACCATCATCTTCAGAATACTCATTAATGCCTACTAATAAAGCTAGTTTACGCCCTGTATTTTGTGCCAAGACTTTACCCAGATAATTACCCTGCTGCATAATATCCCATTGGCTTAAACCCAATGCAGCAAGGGTAGAAGCAGAAAATTGCAGAAAATGACGGCGTTTGATATTAGACATAAGATGTAAGAAATATCTAGGTTAAAACTGTTTTAAAAAATTGTATTTCTAGCTTGTGTGAGATTATGCAAAATGTTCCAGATAATTTGATAGCGTTCCTCATTTACTGAACTATAGGAATCCGATTTGATTTCTGAATCTAGTTGTGTGGTGCGCGTTCGCAAAGCGTCTCGCAGAGAAGCGCAGCGCAAGCGCGATAGGCAGGGAGTAGGGAATGGGGAGTAGGGAGTAGGAAAGAAGCTTGACCTGGGTGTACTGATTTTTTTCATAAATCAAATATGAGTCCTATATAAATTTATCTGCGTCCATCCGCGTTTATCTGCGGTTAATTATTTCCCTATATAGCAGTCCTAAATAATTTGTAAAATTTCCATATCTTTTTCTTCTTTCTTATCTTTGCGTCCTTGGCGTTCTTGGCGGTTCGTTTCCATATCTATGTTTTTCACGACTCATTTAGGATTGCTACATATAACCCACAAAAGGCTTAAATTTTCAAAATCTACTCAGCTTCACCAATTAAACTAAAAGCAGCCCAATGTAAGGGATTTTGATATTTATCTTGTTTCATTGTTGTTAACATAGCTTGGCGTAATGCGGTGGCTTTATCTTGTTTGTTTTGGAGATTTTTATAAAATTCGGTCATTAAAAACGATGTCGAGTTATCATCAACTGCCCATAAAGAAACGATGACGCTAGGGACACCAGCACTAATTAAAGAACGAGATAAACCAATAACACCATCACCCGTTACTCTACCGCGTCCGGTGTCGCAAGCACTTAAAACCACTAAGTCTGCATTTAATTTTAAATTGAGGATTTCTTCTGCTGTCAATAAACCGTTATCTTTACCGGATGGTGCTAATGCTATGGCGCTTCCTAACCCTTGGTTATCATCTAATAAACCGTGAGTGGCTAAATGCACAATTCGCGCTTTTGAGATTTGCTGTAAAATGGCAGCTTTTGTTGCTTGGCTACCAGTAATTGCTTTCGTTTTGAATAACGGTGCAATTTCTTTTGCTTCTTTTTCTGCACCTGGTAAAGCTGGTAATTGTGCCAATGGTTTGCCAGGTTCTAAAGCTACTTTTGGCATTGTGGGATTACCCACGATTAAAACTTCTCCCTGGCGCGAATTTTGATGTGCTAACTTTTGTTTACGAGTTAAGTCTAAGACTTGAATTGATGGTGCGGTAAGAATTGTATGTTTTTCAATTAAGTATTTGCCTTGTTCATCTTGCAGTGCTGGAAAGGGAACTAAAAACAAAGACTCTTGAGGAATAAATACCACCTTTTCGTTTTCTTTGTTGGGTAAAAGGTCGGCAATAGGTTTAATTAATAAGTCATGTAACTGTCTAAAAGAGTTTTTGGCTTTGGTTGGATTTTGGTTAGCAGTAACTTGAATTCCCCCGCGCCCTCTGACACCAATTGATTGACGACTCACAGTCACTAATTCTGCAAGAGAGGTTTTATCTTTTTCTTGTAAGGGTCTGAGGTCAGTTATGCGGAAGGTAATTTCACCTGTAGGTTTGACTACCCAAATATATAGCGCCTGCTCAAGAGTTGCTGATGCTCCTAAGCGAGAAGTTGTTTTAGAATCAATTGAATATTGAACTAAGGTAGCATTTTGTTGCTTTGCGATTTGTTTGAGAAGCGATAATGTTGGTTTTGCGATTGTTGGTAATTGTGGTGCATTACCGCGAGTGCTAGGCCTTGACTGGCGGGAAGATAATAAATCTATAAACGCTCTGGCTCTACCTCGTTCTGAAACTTCTAGAGCTTCATTCGTTTTATTTTGGGCAATTAAAACTTTTTGTAATAATTGATACGCTTGAATTGGCTGCTCAAAAAATGATATTTTATAACTATCATTTTCTCCTAATCTTTCGCGCAGTGATTCCCAAATTTCAATGGAAGAATATAAGGCTTTTTCTGCTTCTGGGAGTTTGCCCAACTCCATCAAAGGAATACTTAAATTATAGAGTGTGATGCCTTCGCCCCTGGTATATTTAGCATCTCTGGTAGCAACTAAAGCTTGCTGATAATATTCTACAGATTTATTATAATTCTTCACTTGCAGGTAAGCACTGCCCAAGTAGCCTAAAGTTTGACTTTCGTTGAGGCGATCGCCTACTATTCTGGATACTGCCAAATCTTTTTCTAGATAATCTATTGCCTTAGCTGCTTCACCTTTATTAATATACGCTAGTCCGATATTTCCTAATGCTAATCCCTCGGCTCTGCGGTTAGATTGGGAACGGGCAATAGACAAAACTTGCTCATAGTAATTAATCGCTTTATCATAATCTCTCAGATAATAGTAAATATTACCAAGAGAGTTGAGGGATTGACGTTCACTATCTTTATCTTGAATTATCCGAGCAATTTCTAAACTCTGCTGATTGTATTGAATTGCTTGATTATAATCAGCAATAAAATAGTAGGCACTGCTAATATATCGCAGAAAATCTATAACTGCTGTACTATTAGTTAATTCTTTAGCAATAACTAACCCTTTTTGAGAAACTTCAATAGCAGCAGCATAGTTTTCTAAATTAAGATAAGTCTCACCTAAATTTAACAGTGCGACTAACTCACTTTGACGGTCATTAATAGCTCTCGCAAGTGCTAAAGCTTGTTGGTAATAATCAAGAGCTTGTGGTAAATTATTCAGGGCTGCGTAGGTTCTCCCTAAATTTCCAAGGGCGGCTATGCGATTTTGACTATCTTGATTTTGCTGGTCTAGGGCTAAATATTGTTGATAATATTGTATCGCCTGATTGTAGTTTTTTTGCAGGCGGTGAGCATTGGCTAACTTAACTAAAATTTCACCTGCATTGGGGCGCTTGGGTAATTTCTGGACTATCTGCCAAGATTTTTCATAATAATCAATTGCTGTTTTGTAGTTATTTTCCTGTTCATAACTAATTCCTAAAAATACCAAAGCAACAGACTCACCTTGGCGGTCATTAACTTGTTGATAAATACTTAAAGCCTGTTGTAAAGCTTGTCTGGCTGAAGTGATTTGTTTGTTACCTAAAAGTGCAGCCGCTTGCCTAATTAATGTATTGGCTTGTTGTGATTTGTTATTAGATGTTTGTGCCAATACTGGTGAATTAAAAAATATTAAATTCAAGTTTGACGGGGTAAACCCAATAGTCAAAATGGCGGTGATAAACGCGGTTAAATTTATTCTGCTTAAGCGTAGCCCATTGTGGGAATTGCTCATATTTTTATCTAGCATTTGATATATGAACAAGATAGGTAGAGAGGGGGACAAGGGGGACAAGGAGGACAAGGAGGACAAGGTAGAGTGTGTTTTATTTAGGATTGCTATTGTAATCAGCTAAAAAAGTTTAGGTTGCATATCCGAATTTAAGTTAAGGTGGGTATATTGCCCATATTATGCAAGTTAAATGTGCAGTAGCTGATCAATTAACGTTTTTGGTTTTGATTTCTTTCATAACTAAGAATACCAAGAATATTAGTTAATCTCGACTCGGTTTCTTTATCATTTATCTCGCGGGCAATATTTAAACTCTGCTGAACATACTCTAAAGATTTATCATATTGTTTTAAGTGATAGTGAGCCTCACCTAATTTTTCTAGAAAAAACATTGCCCCTGGTTTATCTTGTAAATTTTTGACTAGTGCTAAACCTTGCTGAGATACTTCAATAGCTGCGGCATAGTTTTTGACTAAAATATGACCAATTCCTAAATTACCTAGCAATTCTTTTTCATTTTTAGTATCTTTATTTTTTCTGGCTAACACCAAGGCTTGCTGATAATATGCAATAGCTTGGGGATAGTTTTTAGATTGTTGATAGGTATCACCTAATAAACGAACAATGGCATATTCATTTTCTCGTTTTGGTAATTGCTGGACAATTTTTAAAGCGCGTTGATAGTAATTAATCGCAGCATCATAGTTAGTTTCTTTGTTGTAAGTAATCCCCAACAATAACAGCATTGCTGATTCACTTTGTGGCTTTTTTGCTGCTTGATACAGTGCCAAAGCTTTTTCAAAAGACTGTCTAGCTTCAGGTACTTTTTGATTGTTTAAATATTCCACACCTTGTTTGAAAAATTTGTCTGCTTCTACTTCTTGACTGTTTTGAGCTTGTGCCAATACCTGCGTTGATGGCCAGATGAACGAATTTGCCGGGATCAATCCAACAGCTAATACCAGTGTAGTAAGTGCCGTTAAGCCAATAGCGCGATAAGACATGGTGCTTTTACATATAAATATTTTTGTAATTTATTACGTAGGTGGATATTCTTAGCCAATATAGAGATAAATTTTAAGAATTCAGTACTCCCCTTCCCTCGTCTACGGTGTACACACAAATCAGGGTTGAGTGCATCTATCCGCTCAATTCAAACTGGTATAAGTCCTGTCACCAATATTTCGGATATCTAGCTTCACGGGAAAGATTATTAGACTTATCATAAAACCCGCAGGGGGCAGGGGGAGAAAGAGTTTTGTCTTTCTGCACAGATTTCTAGAATCATAACTGATTAACCGGACATGATATGACATCTTTTACTGTCTTGAAGTACAGTTACCGCAAAAGCAGTATCCAGCAGTCATGCCGTACTCTAGCAGCCTAACAGACGAAGAGTGGGAAATCCTTGAACTCCTACTGCCGACTATAATTGCCGCCTAAGAAGCAGACCAGACCCTCGAATTGGACAATAATTGGCTCGCAAGGGGTGAAAAACACTTGTAATGCTAGTGTTGAGTCGAAAGGATATTGTTTCTACAAATCGACGAATAGAATTAAGAAGCATCTAGCCGTTGATACGTTGGGGTTTCCCTTCTTTACTTACTGCTAAAGTTGATCGCTTTTTGTTTTCTATAGTAATTCTAAAAAAATTATTAACATATCTCTACCTTGTCTCCCGTGTCTACCTTGTCTCCTTGTCTCTTTTATTTATATATCAAAATTATAAATAATGTGGTTTTAACTACGCTCTGAGATGGGTTAGATCAGATAAACTTTTCAAGGTGAATGTCATTAAATGCTGACTTTCGTGATGTTACAAAATAGGACAGCCTAGCTATGAGTAGAGATGTAGTCAAAGTCATCTTATGGGAAGAAAAGCAAAAAGAGTATCTCAAAAAGTTGTATGATTTACAATTTATTCCCCGAATCGGAGAAGAAATTTACATAAACAGGGAGAATTGGAAAGTAACGAGAATTGAACATGATGTGGAAGTTAGTGAAGTTAATATCTATATGGAAATAGCCAAAAAATCCAAAACAGAAAAAGAAAAAGAAAAAGAAAGAGAAAGAGAAAGACCATCCTCAAATTCATAAATATGTAGTCAATAAGGTGCATTTACCTATTGAGGTGGGGAGTAGGGAGTAGATTTATTTGTAATTTTTTTAGGGATATTATATCTGACTTCTGAATTCTTATTCAAATATTTCTCAAATTAATCATTGTTTCACTGCTTTTTTGATTTTATTTTGTTGCATAGTGCAGCACTTGTAAAGTTAGCGATCGCTCAAACTAACTATCATTTTGCTCATAGTATTTACTCAGTGACTAGAGTTATCAGAATTTACGCAAGAAAATGCAAAATTAAGGGTGTAGGGGTGTAGGTGTTCAAAACCCCTACACCCGTATCTCTATACTGCTACAGACTCATTCACAGCTTCACTAGCAACAACACCATTAGTCAGAATTGCCTGCCGCGTTTTTAAGTTAAATTTATAACCATGTGGCAAAATGTGTAACTTCGCACCGCAAATTGCTAAAGGTTCATCGCGGAGAATTGTATCTGCGTTGTTATATGTAGATTCAGATTCATCGACGATTGTGACTGAACCTTCACCAATAATTTCGATTTGGTCATCAGTGATTGCGATCGCAGTATTCTCATCAATCCCAAATCCTAACACCGCAGGTTCACGGACTAAGGCTGTAATCAAACGTCCTAAGCGTCCCCGTTGCAAGAAATGTTGGTCAATCACCACCCCTGGAAGAAAACCAAGGCCTGGCCCCATTTCCACAATTTCCATCCTGGGTGTACTTTGAGAATCACCCTCAACAATCATTTTATCGGGCATTACCGCCGCACCCGCACTCGTCCCGGCGATTACTGCGCCTTCCGCGTAACGTTTGTGAATCGCCGCATCAATTTCGGTATCTTTGAGGATGCTAGTAATTCTGGCTTGGTCTCCACCAGTAAAAAATATCCCAGTTGCTTTACTAATTGCTTCTAAAGCAGTCGAAGAAGAGGCATCTTCACGAGTTTCTGTATCAATAATTCTGACGTTTTCTGCACCTAAGCGTTCAAAAACTCGAATGTAATTTTCGCCCACCTCTCTAGGTAATTCGGTTGCGGCTGTCATAATTACAATATTGGCTTTTGTACCTCCAGCCCGACGGACAAATTCTCGCAGAATCACGCAATCGCCTTCTTTATCTTCTGCACCGCCAATAATTACCAACTGGCTTTGATGTGTAGCCTCTGTCATAATGCCTCCCGGATAACCGGATTAAGAATTTAATTTAATTAATTTCAATAAAACATGACAATTACGACAATCCAATCAGCCCTTTGGTAGATTAATTTTTAATAGGAGAAGCTAAAATTTGTATAATTCTATGTATACTTAAATCTCATGAATAAGTAGGTGGACATAATTATTTAGAATACGCCTTTCGACTACGCTCAATGCTCGTCATAACAATTGCTACAACAATAAGACCCAAAGAGATAGAAAAGCATAGCAGTAATTGGTAATTTATTTAGCAGAATTACCAATCACTAATGTATTAAGAATGTATTTATCCCTCTTCTCGAACGGGCTTTTTTACTGCCCTGAAATTATATAGCGTTTTTCATTCCAATGAAGTAAATCAATCTAGCCTCTATCCCCTATCAACTTGTACTGCACTCAACCACAAAACGCTATAAATGTGGATAATAATCTCCACATTTATTCAGGGAAATTGCTACTGCGGGCGAATTTTGTAAAGTAAGTTAACTAAAAATAGACGCGCTTGTTCCAGAGGTAAATGTCGTGGTTTACCTTGATAGACAATTTGAAATTCGTTGATATCTGGGCCATCACCATAGCCAGAAATCAGTTTACAGTGAAAAGCTTCCTCGGCGAGTTGTCTCACTTCATCTCTGAGAGCAGCTTTTGTGCTATTCATGTTTGGCTGTCTCCTCTAACCCTATTTTTCTACTTATATATTTTTCTGAATCAAAAAGCACCCTTCAAAGGTTATATTTTTATCTTGACCAATTGCGTGTAGAATCCTATTGATTTGAGTCAAACCCACAGAAATTTATTTATGCCCTGAGATAGTTGAAAATACTTAATAAATCGATTTAGGGTGAAATTAACAAAGTATAAGAAGAAAGTTACAGATTGCCTAAGCTAATGTGAATCAATTTACAATAATTGATTGAGTCTAAGCAACCACAAATTACAGTTGAAATTTCAGGGTGTTTAGCAAAGGTTGAGAATCAATGATTCAAGAAAAAAGTACCAATGTAGTCCGTGTGAATGCCAGAAGAACAGATGTGTTTGATGTTTTCAACTTCCAGCATTATGCCGGGCCGAACCCCTATTTAGATAGAGGCGCACTAGTATTTGATTTTGTGCTGACTGGGTATAGAGAACCTTTGCCCATTGAAGACTATGTTAAAAAAATTAGCGATCGCTATCCCCTGTTAGGTAATCAAACTTATGAATCTTATGCTCATTTGTTTGCACGCACCGCCTCAGAAGTGGGAAAGTTAGACATGGATTTGCACCTCACTCACTTCTATGTGAAACCAGAGGACAAATTTACCCGCATTAGTATTCAATCACTGCATCCCCGCACAACCAGAGCCGTAATTTATTGTATTTGGGATTGGTTTGAAGCGATCGGGCAAGACGAAGATTTTCTGTTGGATGACCAACTAGTCAGCTTACAAACCAGATTCCGCGAATCTGTCTATGGTGGCCCCACCGTTTACGCCTTGTTACGCACCGCCGATGAAAAAGGTATCCCCACCTTTTATCTTTGGGATGAAGGATTAATGCAATACGGCTGGGGGAAAAAACAAGTCCGGGGTGTCGCCACAACTTTTGACTGTGATAGCCATATAGATTCCGACTTCACCACCCGCAAAGACGACTGTAAAGACTTTTTGGGTAACTTAGGTTTTCCAGTTCCCCAAGGTGAAATCGTCACTACTGAAAAAGAAGCCTTGATAGTAGCTAGAGAAATTGGCTACCCCGTCGCCGTTAAACCTGTAGTTGGTCATAAAGGAATCGGTGTCACCGCCGCCGTACAAGACTCCTACGAGTTAGAATCAGCTTACGATCGCGCCTTAACCGCCATTCCAGAAAATCAACCTACAAGGATAATTGTCGAAAAAAGCATTACTGGTAAAGATTTTCGCTTGCTGTGTGTCAACGGTAAATTTGTTGCAGCCACAGAACGCCGTCCCGCATCCGTCACAGGTGATGGTTACTCCAGCATTCACGAATTAATTCGCCAAGAAAATCGCAAACCAGAACGTTTAGACTCACCCACCTCAGCAATGAGCAAAATTCAAATTGATGAGGCGATGGAACTGTATTTAGAGGAACAGCGTTTGTCTTTAAAAAGTGTCCTCGAAAAAGGTAGAAGTGTCTTTTTAAGGAAAGTTGCTAATCTTTCTGCTGGTGGTATGAGTATCAATGCTACCCACACAATTCATGACGATAATATTATCTTGGCGCAAGACATTGCCCAACATTTTCGGTTAACTTGTCTGGGTATTGATGTGATTACCGAAGACTTAGCGGAATCTTGGAAACAAGGTAACTTTGCCATCTTAGAAATTAATGCTGCACCCGGTATTTTAATGCACCTCAACCCCGCCGTAGGTGAAAGTATTGATGTCCCATCCCGCATCCTCGAAACTTTTTTTACATCGGGAATTGATGCGAGGATTCCTACTATTACCTTTAACAAAATCTCAGTTCAAGAACTACAAACCACAATTGACCATATTTTATTGCAGCATCCAGAATGGACAATAGGTGCTGTATGTCGGGAAGCTGTTTTGATCAATCGCTCCCAAAAAGTTTTGCGTCCAGATTACAACAGCAATATTCAAAGTTTACTGCGGAATCCCAAACTTGATTTGTTAATTGCAGAATATGACTCAGAAACTTTAAATACAGAAGGGATGTTTTATCAAGGCAGTAATATTGTAATCTTAGATAACCCCACTGAAACGGAAATGATGTTAGTGCGTGATTTAGTGGATGGTTCAACAGTGGTCATTAAAAAAGGTAATGATATTTCCATTAAACGCAAAGGATTAATTGAAGACTACACCTTGGGCGAAGATGAACCATTTACCAGAGTTTATTTGAAAGAAGTTAGTACCATTTTATCTACATAGAATTCAGGAGTCAGAAGGAAGTACGATATTTCGTCAAGCTCAGTGCATCGCCGCCGGATGAATAAGCGGGTTGAAGACCGCTACTAATTGATTCTGACTCCTGAATTCTGATACCAAATTAAAAAATGATTGCGACAAATGGATGGCTCAAAAGCTTACCAATCAACCCTTACCCAATCCAAAATCTGTCTTGAAAAGTTTGCTCAAGTCGGGGAACCCGCCCACGCAACTTTTCGCAAAATCTAAAATCCAAAATGGTATGACTTCTGAATTATTCTTCAAGCAAAGTGCTGAGTTCCACCATCTTTATAGGTGGTGGTTTTTAGTGTCTCCTTATTTTTTATAAATTTCCGGAAATGTAGCTTGAAGTTTAGCTAATTTTGGTAGGTCATGGGCTACGACATAGCGACTATCAGGATTACGAGCTATATAATTTTGATGGTATTCTTCTGCTTTGTAAAAACCTTTTAATGGACTGATTTCGGTAACAATTTTTTGATCAAATATTTTCTGTTGATTAAGTTGATCAATATATTTTTGTGTTTCTTGCTTTTGTTGGTCGTTTGCAAAAAATATTACTGAACGATATTGTCTACCAGAATCTGGCCCTTGGCGATTTAACTGTGTTGGGTCATGGGCTACTAAAAAGTAAATTTTTAATAGTTGTTCGTAGGAAATTTTTGAGGGGTCATAAGTGATTTTTACTGATTCCGCATGATTGGTAAAGCCAGAACTCACAAGTGAGTAGTCTGCTGTCATTGCATCGCCGCCAGAAAAGCCAGAAACAACATCAGAAACACCATTGAGATGCTCAAACACTGCTTCCATTCCCCAAAAGCAGCCACCACCAAAAACGGCTATTTGCTTTGTTTGGGGTGTAGTGGTGGAAATATCACTGGCGGGAGTGGGAAATAGTACACGCGCTGCACCATACAAGAGTATGAAACTCAAAGATATGATGGACAAGTTGCGTACTAAGTTGCGAGAAAGTGTCAAGTTACTATTTGACATATTTATATAAATTCCTTTGATGATTAATTTAGTTTTTTAGTCATAAGATAGCGATCGCTATCTTTAAATCCCACTCGGTGATAAAAATTTTGGGCAGATATATTTTCTCTTTCAACTTCTAAATGTAATGCTTGAATATTCAGAGAAATGCAGACCTCTTCTAAAAACTTAATTGCTTGTTTGCCAATGCCTTGACCTTGATAAGCTGAATTAATATATATTTCATCAATAAAAGCATCTCGTCCTCCGTATTCTAAACTATAGCCAAATGAGAGAATAACATAACCAATTGCTTGACTTTGGTCTTGAATTAACCAAACCTGACCTATTGATTTTTCATTCAGTAGTTGCATCAACGCATGACGCACAACAACTGCATTAAATGAGAGATAGCCATCTAGTTGATAAAATTCTTGGATTAAAACTAAAAGTGTTTCAACATCATTATTATCTCCTGGTTTAAAGTTAATGTTCATATAGGAATACGGTTTGATTCCTGAATCTAGTTGTGTAAGCAGGGAGTAGGGAATGGGGAGTAGGGGGTAGGAAAGACTGCTGATCTGAGTGTACTGATTTTTTTCATAAATCAAATATGAGTCCTATATAGCAATCAAATTTAACTCTTGAACTTACTCTTGAAGGTAGGGAATAAGATTTTCTGGTTTTTTTCCTTTTACTTCTAATGCAGGTAATTTCAAGATAAAACTACTACCATACCCAAGTTCCGAGCGGAGTTCAATTGTACCGCCAATACACTCTACAAGGCGTTTGACGATACATAAACCCATACCAGTACCGCCTGTAGCACGAGTGCGAGAAGAATCTAGGCGATAAAATGGTTCAAAAATGCGGGACTGTTCTAATAAGGGAATACCACATCCTTTGTCGCTGACTTGAATCATTGCCAAATCTTCCGTTTGGGTGAGTTGTAAAATAATTGGCTCACCAGTAGCGGAATATTTCACGGCATTGGTAATCAGATGGTTTAATATCTGCATTAGCTGTTGGCGTTCGGCTTTGACTTGAACAGGAAAGGAAGTGATATTTAACTGAATTTCCCGATGATGAAATTTTTCGGTCATCTCGGCTACGGCTACAACTACATCATTAAGTAAAATTGTTTCAGTTTCGCCGGGACAGGGAATGGCGCTGTTATCCGCCCGTGCTAAGTCTAGTAAGTCTTGGAGGATATGATTCATTCTTTCGGCATCAGAAACAGCCATTTCGAGAGTTTCTTTTTGGGAAGCGGCTAAATTATGGCTACGTTGGAGACTTCTTTGCAGATATCCATAAACCATACTCAAGGGTGTGCGTAACTCGTGGGCTAAATCACTGAATAACTGGCGTTGCTGTTCTTTGGCTTCAGAAAGTTTGGTTAAAAATTCTATCCATGTCTGGGCTAATTCTTGAATTTCGGTTGGTGTTTGATTTAAACCTAACTGCTGGGGAGTGAGTTCAGTTGTGCAGGTTTCTGCCCATTGATTGATCTGTTGTAATGGTAAGAGCGATCGCTTAATAAATAAAGTAGTCAAAACTGTGGTGATAGTCAGGGAAAAAATACTCATCATTCCCAAACTTTGAATCACAGTTAATAATTGATAATTGTCAGATATTCCATAATTTTTATCAGCAATCATCAAACATTCTTTGATTTCCCAACCAGCCCAGAGTGTAAAGCTACTTAGTCCCAGGGTCACAATTAAGATAATGCCAACAGTCAGCCGGAAATGTAGTGAATCTGGGTCAATTCTGGCGACCAAAAATTCAACTAATTTTCGTTTAAAACTTTCCGCAAAATTTATTGTCATATCTTGATATATGAACCAAAGAGACAAGGTAGACTAGGCAGACAAGGTAGATTCATACCTTGCACTTTCCACAGTTCAAATTTAATCGATGTTTCTGCCAAAAAAATGAGTTTTTCCTGAATAGAGTTAAAGCTTTTGCTGAAAGCTCTTTCAGAGCGATTTGGTATCATAGCGTTTACTATAGGAATCCGATTTGATTTCTGAATCTAGTTATGTAGGTAGGGAGTAGGGAATGGGGAGTAGGGAGTAGGAAAGACGGCTGATCTAGGTGTACTGATTTTTTTCATAAATCAAATATGAGTCCTATAGTACAGGTCGGCGTAAATAAACAGACCACACTTCGACTACGCGGTAGTTGAATCTCGACACTTCTCCTACCGGAGACGCTATGCGAACGACAAGCTCAGTGCATCGCTTCGCTCGATTACCGCGAAGCCGAAACTCAGTGACCATAAGAAATTGCTAAAAGGCTTGTGGTATCGTTATTATTTCTTTTTCCTTTTGCCTTCTTAGGGACTTTTTTCTTGTGGGGTGGACATCTTGTCCGCCCCTAGCCAAGGGCGGGCTAGAAGCCCACCCCACAAGATTGGATAATTTATTTGTTGGAAATCCCTTACAAAGTTAGGCGGGACGGAAACCGACACCGCCTACTTTGCGCTTTTTACTTTTGTCTTGTTGTACTAGGCTTAATCATTGAACAAACCCAAGAAGGAATCACTGTGTAATTCTTACGGGATACCAAATAGATTCTAGGGTGTGGGCTAGATGATTTGCAGTTTCTGGATTATATTCATTCAGCAAAACTGTAACATGCCCCAATTTCCGCCCAGGACGAGATGTAGTTTTGCCATACCAGTGAACGCTGGCTTGGGGAATGGCGGCTAATTGTTGGCGCTGGCTTTGATAGTCACTCTCAGAATTTTCATATCCCAGCAAGTTGACCATGATAGCCATTTGACAGTGTAAGTCAGGATTGCCCAAAGGTAAACCACACACGGCTCTGAGGTGTTGTTCAAATTGGGAAGTTTCGCAAGCATCTATTGAGAAATGTCCTGAATTGTGGGTGCGGGGGGCTATTTCGTTGACTAAGACTTTACCTTCTTTGGTGAGAAATAGCTCTATGCCAAAAATACCGACTACTTCTAGGCTATTTAATAAGGTATGGGCGATCGCTTGACTTTGTTCGGCTTGATTAGGTGTAATATCCGCAGGTGCTATCACGCGCCGACACACTTGTTGTTCTTGTTGAGTTTCTACCACTGGATAGATAACCACTTCACCATTTACCGAACGGGCTGCAATTACCGCTAGTTCTCGTTCAAATGGTACAAATTCTTCAATTAAGAACTGTGATTGATTTGCTGCTTGAGCTAACTTTTCCTGTAAAGTTGCTAAATCTTGGATAATAAATGTGCCTTGTCCGTCGTAACCGTGACGACGGGATTTTAAGACAACCGGAAAACTCAAATCTTCTAGCTTGGATGCTAAATTCTCGACATCATCCACAGCAAAAAATTGCGGTACAGGTAAACCTAAATCTCGCAAATAACAACGCTGATGATATTTGTCTAATAAAGGTGATAAAGCTTGTAACCTCGGACGAAAGCAAACACCTTGATTAGCTAATAAAGATAAAGCATCAAGGTCAACAAATTCATTTTCAAAGGTGATGACATCACTTTTTTGGGCTAATATTTCTGTGGCTTTTGCATTATCAATTGCCGCAAACACTGTATCTTGGGCAATAGCTACAGCCGGGTCAAATTTACTAGGAGTCTGTACAATTAATTCTACTCCTAGTTTTTGCGCTGCATCCCCCATCATCCAGGCTAGTTGCCCACCACCAATTACACCAACACGCTTCATCGACATCCTAAAGATTCACGGGTATCTACGCCAGTTTTGGAATTTACCCCACTGGCTTTACTGCACAGTTCTTTGATTTGCGCTCTATCCAAAACTGCATCGGTGAAGTCTGCACCTTGAATATTCACATCTGTAAACAGGGCGCGAAGTAACAATGCTTCTTTAAAAATGGCATCACTTAAATCTGCCCCTGTTAAGTTTACCTGATCCACCATCGCATTAGTTAAATCGGCTTGGTGAAGATTGGCTTTTGTCATCACTGAAGCACTTAAGACGGCTCCGCGCAAGTCAGCACCAGTAAAGTTCGCCATTTCCATATTCGCGTTAGAAAATTCCGCCGCTTGCAAAGTTTCTCCCGAAAAGTCTCTTCTCGCCAACTGTGCATTACTAAATGACAAGGGATGAGTCCAGTCTACGGCTAAGGCGGTATCAGGCAGAAAACAGAGAGTAAAAATACTCAATATCAAAGCCGGAATGGGATTTATAACTCTGTGATGATTGGTTTTTATGTAAATCAAGCAGAATAATAAAATTCCTAAAAGTAATGCTAATCCTGGCTGCCACAACATATTTGTTTTTTAGGTATAGTTGATGACTTTAGCTTAACATTTTGTAATCTTAGGCGATCGCTAAAACATTTTTGGGAAACGACTGGATGAGTCGAAGAGATAAGGGAGATAGGGGAGACAAGGTTGACAAGGGATACAAAGAGAGGGATGTTTGTCAATCAATTTAGGATTTCCATATATTAATAAATCCCTTTTTTACTGTTCCCTCCCTACGCAAATATGTTCATTAATCAAATCAGGTTAATATATATAACCAAAGGCTGATTTTTATCACTAAATATAAATTACTGCGAACGCTCACGTTAAACTTTACAATTCTTGATTTAAAAAATTGCGTTTTGCGATATAAGTTGCGATATAAGTATTCTTATTAAAGAAATTCATAAGTTGTTAATCATGAGAACATCTCATAAATAAACATCCACAAGGAATATTCCCTAATCGCTAATAAATTAATTAGTTACATTTCTTTATGATTTATTTTCCAAGTAAAGTTTATTAACTTTTGCTGTTAACCTCAATTCTCCCCTGTTAGTCTTCTTATTAAGGTGAGTGAGTCAGCGTTGCTTGAGCATATTAATTATCTGTCTTGGATGCTTGACCAGCTACACCAGAGGAGAATTAACTTTAGTTTCATAAATAGTTGCTTGGCTACGACAAGAGGCAGGAGGAAAAGAAAGTTCAAGAGGTCACAAAATAGGTTTTAACCTTCTCTAACGGTTGGTTTATTTCTATTGCCACTTGTGAGTCAGAAACTCATCAGTTTATATTCAGCAACTACCCAAAAATTCGTAAGCAGTAAGTATTAGACAAATGGTGAAACATTATTCTCTGGAATGGATTGAAGCTTGGTGCCAAGAAAATGGCTGGACAGAGTTATTTGTAGAGCGACGCAACAATTATTGGGCGTTTCCTCCTGGTGGAGTGATGCCAGAACCAATTCCATCTCATGTGTTGAGAGGAATTAAAGCCGAAAAAGGACTCACCGTTGAAGAAAGAATTTGGTCATTGTCGGCTGTAATGGGTACAGTTGTAGCTGTCGTTAGCACCTTTATACTCAGATGTCCTATGCCTTTGGTATTGGCCTTTGCCTTTAACGCTGTAACGGTGGCTCAATTTGAATTAGAAGATGTTTAACGGTTAAGGTGGTCATTTGTCCTCTCTTACAAAGTTCTGAGCGGAGGAAGCCTCCGCTCAGACTTTGCGCTTTGTTCTTAGTCATTAGTAAGGTTTCGAGATTTACGTTTTGTAACCTAATTGTTGTTGATTTAACAAATGACAAATGACAAATGACAAATGACGAATGACAAATGACTATTGCCCAGATTCTTTAGAGACTTTTTCTATTTGTTGGGTAAAGTAAGATTCTTCGTGTTTGAGTTGCTGTGCTAGTTGTAAGCCTTGCTGAAAGGCTGAGAGTGCTTGAGGATAATCTTTTTGTTGTAAATAAATTTGCCCAATTTGGTCGTAAGCTTGCATTAAGCCGTAAGAGTTATAGGCTTTGCTTTGGGTTTCGATGAGAATTTGACTGGTTTGTAATGCTGCGTCAATTTGTCCTTGGGAACGGTAAAGGACAATTAATTTTTGTAAAGCTTCTGCCGCTATAACAAATTGTTGTGATTCCCAAGCAGTTGTATAAGCTTGTTGATAGTTATTAAAAGCTTCTTGAATTAGGCTAGGATTTTCTTTGGCTAAAGATTCGTAGTTACTAGCGATCGCTAATTTTAATTCTGGTATTTTGAGAATATTTTCTGGGTCAGTATACAGTAACGCTAACTTATTTAAGGTATCGATCGCCTGTTGTGGTTGTTTGTTTTGCTGGTAAACATAAGCTAACTGTTTGAGATATGTTACCTCACTGGTGCGATCGCCCTCAACAGTCGCTAGATTTAATAATTCTTGATATGTGGCGGCGGCTTTAGGATAATCGAACCAAGCTAGATTTAATTCAGCGATGGTTTGCAGGGTTGATAACTCTGCGGTTTTATCTTGTTGCTGGCGTACAGTCGTCAAAATTTGATTGTAAACTTCTAAAGCATTTTTGGGCGATCGCACATTTTGATAAGCTGCACCTAAAGCCTGTAATAATTCTATATTTACGCCTTGTTGAGCAACGGTTTTGGGTGATAAAGCCTGTTTTTGAATTGCTTGCAACCTTTGAGTTATATAAAATAACTGCTGACGGTCGTTTTGATTCCAAGCGATCACACCTACCCTAGATAAAGCATCAATTTCCGGTATTGTCCCTAAATAGCGCCGCAAGCGTATTTCCCGGTTCCAAATTTCCCAAGCTGTTACCTTATCTCCCGCTTGTAATGTTGCTGCTGCTTGTTGATTTAATTCATCTAACGCAGTGGCTAAAGTTTGCTGTTCCTCCGTCGTTAACGGTTCTTTATCAGCCGAAGGCCGCACTAAAGGATCAGGTGTGGTAACTTCTAAAGGACTAGGGGGAAATTTATCTGCTTGATTAGGATCTTTCGTTGCTGCCAGGGTGACAGAGTTATTTAATAAGATAGTGAAAATTGCGATCGTGCATAAGCGCCTGAGCATAAATACTTTACCTGACTAAAAGTTAGATGATAATTAGTTACTAGTACAACAAGGCAAAAGTCAAAAGGAAAAAGAAAAAATAGTGATAACACAAGCCTTTTAGCAATTCCAGATGCTCTATTTTATTTACGCCGACCTGTACTAGCTCAATAATGACGATATTTTTCTAAAAATTCTCCAGGCGCGAGGATATAACATTTCTGTTTTCATCCCCTTACGGAGTAAATGGTTTGGATACTCTTCGCTCAGGGGCGTTTACTTACTGTGTACACACAAGTCAAAAATTTTCAGGTTCAACCACATCCCGCCTAGAACTAAAGTTCCAGACTCATAGCCAAAGTCCACAAAGCGTGGACTGGAATACATTTTTAGTCGAGTCATCTGAAGATGACTTGCGCTAAGAGACTCGGAATTCATTCCGAGGCGGGACTGTAAAGAAACTGGTTTAAAAAAAATTTTCCCACATCTGCCAAGAGGCTGCATAAAAAAATCTAGGTCAACCTATTGAGTTAGTGAAGGGGTTAAACCCCAGAAACAAGCAAGAAAACATTAGGAGACTAGATCATGAAATTCCGTAATATCACCAGTTCTTTGTTGACCGCTACTGCACTTTTGACCACTACATTCCCCGCCTTTGCTGGCCCCTTTGATGTCAGACCATCTGGAATATTCCGCCCCAATGATGTGACTCCTGGGGCTGTTGGTAATGTGAATAAATCTACACCCAGCACACCCAGCAACCCAGTCGGTAATAGTGAAATTCAAGGCTTAGGCGACCATCAATCTTGGGTTGACAACAAAACTCTCGCCAATGACCCCCGCGCTTTGTGCAGTGATGTTGGCTTGGGTAACAACACCCGCACTAGTTCCAGCAAAATTGCTTTAGCAACCTCTACTAGCACTCGTACCAGTTCTTCTCGCAGTCATAATGATGGCGGTGGCGGTGGTGTCAGCATTTTGGGAATTGGTGTTAGCGGTAGTGGTGCTAGTCAAGGTAGTCAAAATAATAGTGAATCTCGTGACAGTCGCACCAACCGCAACGAAGAAAATAGCAGCAGTTCTGCAACTGTGGTTCAAGGTAAGAATTGCGATGCTTTTGTTAACGCTGCTGCGGCTAGAGATATCAACTACCAAGACAACTTAACCCGCCGCTATGAAATTAAAACAGGTCGTCGCGGACAACAAGTTAATCAACTACTGCAAGATAAGTAATGCGATGTTCGATATTAGCTTGGACATCTTGTCCAAGCTACAAGAAATATAAAAATAATTAACCTGAAAACGCCAAGGTTAGCGCCTTGGCATTCTCATTCTGAGTTCTGACTTCTGCTGTAGTTTTGACTACTTTTATGATTTTTTAAATAGTTCTAAATAAGCAGCAACTTAATGATAATGCTGTTAAATCTTTGTTAAGAAAAGTTACAACACTCTTAACACAAGGAAATATTATTATGGTTGTCACAGGTGAGAAGAATACCAAACATCAGGTAGTAATTGTAGGTGGTGGCTTTGGGGGATTATATACAGCAAAATATTTGGGTAACGCGAATGTAAACGTTACCCTCATTGATAAACGGAACTTCCATTTATTTCAGCCACTGTTATATCAAGTTGCTACAGGTACGCTATCACCCGGTGATATTTCCTCACCATTACGAGCTGTATTCAGCAAAAGTAAGAATACTCAGGTATTGTTAGGAGAAGTCAGCGATATTGACCCAAAAACCCAAAAAGTGATGATGGGTAATCAAGTAATACCCTATGACACTTTAATTGTGGCGACAGGTGCAAATCATTCTTATTTTGGTAAAGAACACTGGAAAGACTTGGCTCCTGGTTTAAAAACTGTGGAAGATGCTATCGAAATGCGCCGCCGGATATTTGGTGCATTTGAAGCCGCCGAAAAAGAAACTGATCCTGAAAAGCGTAGTGCTTGGTTGACTTTTGTGATTGTGGGTGGTGGCCCTACAGGTGTAGAATTAGCAGGTGCGATCGCGGAGTTGGCATACAAAACCCTCAAAGAAGATTTCCGCAGTATCGATACATCCGAAACCAAAATTTTACTATTGCAAGGTGGCGATCGCATTCTGCCACACATTTCACCAGATTTGTCAGAAGAAGCAACCGCATCCTTAAGAAAGTTAGGTGTGGTGATTAACACTAAAACCAGAGTCACCGACATTGAAAATGACATTGTTACTTTCAAGCAAGACGGTGAAATCAGATCCATTCACTCCAAAACTATCTTATGGGCAGCAGGTGTGAAAGGTTCGACAATGGGGGCAATTTTAGCAGAACGTACAGATGTAGAACTTGATCATGCCGGACGTGTAGTTGTAGAACCAGACTTGACTGTTAGAGATTACAAAAACATTTTTGTGATTGGAGATTTAGCTAACTTTTCCCATCAAGATGGCAAACCCTTACCTGGTGTTGCACCAGTCGCCAAACAACAAGGAGAATATGTCGCTAAACTGATTAGACGACGCTTGAGAGGTTCGACTTTGCCACAATTCCACTACAACGATGTTGGTAGTTTGGCAATGATTGGGCAGAATTTAGCTGTTGTCGATTTAGGTTTCCTTCAACTGACAGGTTTCCCAGCTTGGGTATTTTGGCTCATAATTCACATCTATTTCTTAATTGAGTTTGACACTAAATTACTCGTAGTATTCCAGTGGGCTTGGAACTATATCACTCGAAATCGTCGCTCTAGATTAATTACAGGCCGAGAAGCATTTACAGAACCACAAACACCTGTTAACAAGAGCAGTCGTTTACTAGATGCTTAACGGCGTAAATAATTATTGTTGGGGTAAGCAGAGGAAACAGCACCTCGACTTCTCCTAACGGAGACGCTGCGCGAACGCTCGGCGACCGGAAGCAGAGGTGTAGAGGGATTTGTATTAGTAATTTTGTGAATGGTATTATTAGCTTTCGTTGTCGAGTTCTTGAATCACCCGCGAAAACTCTTGGGTGAGAAAGTCGGAACCAGTTGCAGTATAAATTTCTTGCAACTGTTGATAAAACCATAAGGTTCTTTCTCTACCCGCCTTAAACTCTTGCCAAATGCCGTTACCATGTTGGCGTAAATCCGCTAATAATGACCTAGCATTGTGTAGTTTATCGGCTAACGATACCAGTCGAATTGAAGGTGAAGCAAAACGCAGATTTTCTAAATACTTTTGTTTACGTTCTTCCCAAGGTGGTTTGGGGTATGTGTCAGATTCTGTGCAACCATCGACAATGGTAACGACTGTCTCACCGAAACGCTGGCGGATTTCTTCACGGGTGGATTTTCCGCCTTGGTCTTCGATACTATCATGTAGTAGAGCTGCGATCGCTTCTGCTTCTGTTCCGCCTGCTTCTAAAACCAGTGCTGCAACATTTAGTAAATGACTAATATAAGGAACACCACTAATTTTGCGAGTTTGATTTGTATGCAGACGAGTTGCATACACTAATGCTGATTCAAAATTGGCTGTTAACTGTACTGTATTCATAATTCATACTAAGTTGCTTTCAGAAATAGCATTCCTACTCCCCACTCCCCACTCCCTACTCCCACCCCAGGTTACTATCTTTGACTGAAACTTGGTATCATCTTAATGATAAAGCTGAAATTCTTGAGCGACATCAGCCGCAATACTTTGTCTCAGTTCATAAGGAAATAGAACTTCACATTTTGGTCGCCAAGCACGTAAACGCATCATCACGTTATTATCTCGATTTTTAGCATCTTGATATCTAATAAATACTTGATAATAAGCATCTGCTGGTGAACGATGGGCAAGAATTTTTAATAAAGCTTTTTGTTGTTGTGGTTGTGTAATTTTTTGTTTGATTAAATTTTGTGCTTGTTGGTAAGAAATTGCTTGAAATGTTTCATGGCGTTCCGTACCTTTAACATAGCGATCGCCAAACTCTCTATCAAACCGCAACAACATCAATTGTGCAGGTAAATAGAAATCGAAATTCTAAAATATTGATATTTATAAGCATTTTTATTTTGAAGAACAAAATTATTATTACTTAATTTCAATTCCTACAATTGAATTTTTATTATGACGTGATTTTGCTATCTTTAATGCTAAAAAAGTTTCCATTAGGCTTCTACCGTAACCAATTGAGCAAGTCAAGCCATTAGTAATATTTCGATAAGTTTTTTGCATCTCATGAAGTGTGCTGCGGTTGAAATTACCCTTAAATAGTAAATCATCTCCAGCTTGGAAAATTATTTGTCCATGTGATGAAGTACAAACTTTCTCGCCGATTTTACAAACTGCCTGACTAATTGAATCACTAATTTGTTTAAATTGTTGTTCAGCACTAGAATCGAGAAACAGATGTTCTAGTATTTCTCCAGTATTATCACCATCTAATCCGTAATATAATATTTCATTTGAAGATATATCTTTATCAAAAATTTCTCTAGTTTTTTTTGGGGCTTGAGTAGGAGTATCTTTCGCTAAAATAGGATGTATAATATCTGTATAAAATTCAATAAATGGAAATGACATTTTAATAGATAAATCTGCCTTGAATTTTTCAATATCTGTCAATAACTTTCCTTTGTGAGTAGTGCTATTTCTAAGATAAAGTATAAAATCATTAAATTTTTGAAAAAATTCAATATCAAAATCAGATGAAGCATCTTGCTTTACCATCTTTTCAATATCTTTCATCTTATTACCAAGAGTTTTTTTGTAAATTTTATAAATCTCATTTGAATTGGATTTTAAACTAAAATTACATATCATCACAGTTATTAAATCTTCTATACTAGCCGATAAGGAAGAAACAGCAATTCGATATACAGTGTTATCTCTTTTCTTATCTCCTTGCAGTTTCAGTTGTATGGAATGAATAAGATTATCTCTGAAGAATTCTTCATCAGCAGTATCACTATTAATATTTTTAAATCTCTGTGTATGAAGTTCTATAATTCTCTTATAGCGAGCTACTTCTGCTAACCCTAGATAGGCGATATCATCTAGCTTAGTAGTATCTGGTACTGGAACATAACTTGGTAATAAGTCTTCAATACCATGAAAACCTAAAGTTCCTTTTATTCTCTCCATTAATTTAGTAATATCAATTATAAATTGATACTTTATATCTAGAATATAAGCAACAACAGACAGTAGATTCTTTTGAAATGAAGTACCATTTGTTAAATCAATAATTAAGTGGGAATTCACTGTATTATGAGTTGCAATCATCTCAATATATTCAATAAGTTTTTTTGTGGATTCATTAGAATTATTTATGTCTATGGTACGATTGATTAAAGAATCATGGGAAATTCCATGATTAGCTAAATGCTCTATCCAGTTTGGACAATTAGGGTCTCTGTAAAGTTTTTTATGTGATTCTTGAGAATGGATAACAAAAATATTAGTTAAAGGTTCGTTGAAAATCTCGATAGACTTACTATTTGCTACAACTATTGAATTAGCGAAAGTAGAGGGATTAACATTACCATATACAATAAGTTTTGCCATAGTTTGTCTTTGATTAAATTCTTTATGTCTAGGTTTAATAATCAATAGCATAACCTTAACACTAAATTTTGTACAGATAATATTAAATAAATAACTTCACAAGTAGCTTTCATCGATCTTATTTGTTTATCAATGTGTAGAATTTACGCAAAATTATAGAAAAAATCTGCTTTGCCTCTGTAGACAGTTTGGGATCATTATTTAACCATTAGTAGAGGATATCTGATACTACAAATTAATGAAGTGAAGCGATTACACCTCTAAATTTCCATAAAATAAAACAGCGATCGCACCCACCCCACACCTCCAAATTCCCAACCTCAAGAGCAATCGCACGCACCCCACACCCTTAAATTCTCATCCAACCAATCACGTTAGAATAAAACTGCATCTCATATAGCAGAGGTAACGCTATGAACATCGAACAAACAGTTTTAGAAACCTTGCGAGAACTACCCACAGATAAACAACAAGAGGTTTTAGATTTTATCCAATTTCTTAAATATAAATTATCGCTTCAAAACCCATTACATATATCTGATAAACAAGAAGACATCAGAGAAGATAAAGAAATTAATGACTTCTGGTCAGCTTTACAAAACTTTAGACAAAGAGTTGATTTAGAGAGTATTGACGATGACACATTTGAGGATTTACGAGATAAATCACCAGGCAGAGAAGTAAATTTATGAGTTTAAAGTATTTACTAGATACTAACATCTTATCAGAGGCTAAAAGACCTCATCCGAATGAAGCAGTTATGGCCAAGCTAAGGCTGTATAGTCAAGAACTATCCACTGCTACCCTAGTTATTCATGAGATGCTATACGGCTGTTTACGTCTGCCTATTTCTAAAAAACGTCAAGATATAGAAGATTATATAAATAGTGTAGTTCTAGCACAAATACCTTTATTTAATTATGATATGAAATCTGCACAACATCACGCTCAAGAAAGAGCTAGATTATCAAAAGTTGGTAAAACTCCTGGTTTTATTGATGGTCAAATAGCGAGTATTGCAGTCACAAATAGCTTAATTTTAGTAACTAATAATGTGGCAGATTTTCAGGATTTTAATGGTATAGACATAGAAAATTGGTTCATTAATTAAGGTAGTTACTAACAAATTAAGCGATCGCACTCCCCACACCCGCAAATTTTCAACCTCAAGAGCGATCGCACCCACCCCCACAGCCCCATTTTATTTCTCTTGTTCCCTGATCTGTCCCCTTACCCATTCCCTGATTGCTTGTCGAAATACCCTTTTTCCTGCCATACGGTATTTTTCAATTAGTGAGGGAATTTCTAAAATATTTAAATGGGGAAATACTAAACTTGTTTTTGTTTGAATATATTCTTCCCCTTGCAATTGGTAAATTTTGATTTCTCCAGTGTCATAACACCAAATTTCCGGCACACCTAACCTTGCATAAATTGAAAATCTATCTAACGATTTACTGGTAACATCAATTTCTAAAGCTAAATCGGGAGGAGGGTCTTGATTTAAATCAAACTTGAGCTTACCTCTAATTAATGCTTCATTTTGAAAATAAAAGCAATTATCAGATTCTATTCCAGCTTTTTTTAATTCTTGTTTCCAGGTGGCTGAACCATAACACTCGTAATCTATCTCTAAAATTTCTGCCGTATCTTTGATGATGTCACCAATTATTTCTTTGTAATATTCGTGTTCTGGTAATGGTGTCATAATCTCTAATGTGCCATCATCGTAAGCTATTTTAGCGGCTCGGTTCTCACCTAAGTCTACTAGTAAACTCTCAAATTTTTGCCAACCAATATTATGGAGAACTACTCGGTCAGCACGACGTTCAGTTAATAGCATAATTCCTCGCAGTCTCAGTTAACTATAAATAGCAATCAGGAATCAGTGAAAAATCAAGTATATGTTGAAAATTCATAACTGATGACTGAGCCACATCACAATTTATGTTTATTTATTCTATCAATGATGATTGATGAAGAATTTTCCCCTTTTGGGGATGGAATTGCTTAGAATATTGAACATCAGTTAAGTATCTTATAGCAATGCCACGAGCAGCTACAACCACGAAGCGTCAGCCAAAAGCTAAGTCTGCGTCTACGTCTTCAGTTCTTATACCATTTCACTCTAAACATGATACAGATAGGCAAGCAGCGCCTCGACTCCGCTCGGCGACCGGAAACAAAGGTGTAGAGGAAGTGATTTGTATCAGTAATTTCGTGAATTGGTATTACATGGGCGGATGAGACTGAATTAGTGGGTTTGGTGTTTGATTTGGAAGCAACGGTTTCTGCTTCGCTTTACTCACAGTATACGATTGGGCTTCATGCTTGGTTTCTTGATCAGGTGCGACAAGTTGATCCTGAGTTATCAGCTTATCTCCATGATGGCGAGTCGGAAAAACCTTTCAATATTTCGGCGCTAGAAGGTCAATTGTTACCGAGTGGGAAGCAACTGAAGTTAGTCGCTAACCAAATTTACCATTGGCAAGTCAATGCACTATCGCCAAAAGTAGCATTATTTCTTCAGCAGTGGTTGACTCATTTACCCAAAACTATCGAGTTGAGTGGTACACCTTTAGCAATTAAACAGGTGAATATTGCCCATCCTCCCACGACTTATGCACAATTGCTAAAGTCTTTGTTAATCTGAGTTTTGTTTCACCCACTAGTTTTCGCCGCAAAGGTCATCATTTCCCGCTACCAGTCCCTGAAAATTTGTTTCACAGTTACTTGCGGCGATGGAATGATTTTTCTGGGATGTCTGTAGAAGCAGAGGCTTTTTTGAAATGGGTTGATGAAAATGTGATTATTCATCAACACCGTTTGGAATCGATGAAAGTTGCAGCCGGAAAACAAGGTTCTGTTACAGGGTTTACGGGGGCGATTTCTTTGGGTTTGAGTAAGGTGGGTTTGGCAAATACTGAATTTACGCAGTTATTTTATGCTTTGGTGAGACTTGCGCCCTACTGCGGTACGGGACATAAAACAACTTTTGGTTTGGGACAAACTCGCTTGGAGTGGGTAGAACAAAACTCAACAACAACGGCGCAGTTGTTAACCAATATGTTGGCAGAAAGAATTGAAGAACTGACGGAATTATTTACAGCCCAACGCAAACGTAAGGGGGGCGATCGCACTGATAAAATTGCTTCTACATGGGCAACTATCTTAGCGCGTCGAGAAATGGGAGAATCATTACAGGCGATCGCAGATGATTTACAAATGCTCCCGGAAACGGTGAAAACCTATGTTAAGTTAGCGCGGAAAGCTATTAAGCAGCAAGGAGAGTAAGGAAATACAACGCTTTACTAGTTGTTTAATCAGCAATGTTATAATGTTGCCTCACGTTGTGAATACGTCGCCTCACATTGTGAATGTACCAAGTCACATTGTGAATGTACTCAGTCACATTATTAATGTATCCAGTCACATTGTTAATGTGTTGCTTCATATTGTTAATGCACCGGGCTTACTTATTAATTCATTATGAGAAGTCTTTGAGAGAACAGAATATTAAAGCAATAACGCGATGTGCGACTTATTCTTGAAACCCCTCTCCAAACCTCTCCCCGAAACGGAGAGAGGCTTTGAATCTTGCTCCCCTTCCCTGGTAGGGAAGGGGTTGGGGGTTAGGTTTGAGAGAAAGTCGCACACGGCGTAGCAATAAGGTTTATTTAAGTCTTAAACTATTGGTTCAAGTCAATTTTTTTAACGAACCGCAAAGAGCGCAAAGGGCGCAAAGAGAAAGAAGAGATTACTAACTAAATCTGTATATATAGTAGGAGTATAAGGTAAAAAAAGTTTTTTTAGCTACTTGATTGCAACTAAAGTGTTGTATGTTGGGTAAAGCGATCGCTCCACCCAACTGACTTTGTTATAACCTGTTACCTCTCACCTCTTCCCTGAATATTTAAAGCTCGTCCTTGAACTGTGGGAGCAGAGGGAACGTTTAGTAAACTGTTGATGGTTGGGGCAATATCGATATTGCGAATTCTGCCAATGTTACCACGACGCTGAATGTCAGGGCCAGCAGCATAAAAGATGGCGCTGAGACTGGGAATTGTGGGATCATAACCATGCGCCCCGTAGAAATTTGGTACGGAAAATACAGAATTATCTGTGTCTCCTAAACGGGTGATGATGGGATTTTGTATACCGTCAAAATTGTATCCCGATCGCATAATTGCAAACACATCACCAGTATCTTGACCGACAAATTCGCTTGTACCTAAACCAAATTTTGGATCGTTGACATCGCTGGGTAATGGGCGGGGGTAAATTAAGTCAAAAACTGCTTGTTGTCTTCCCCGCAAGTAATTAGGATTGTTATCTACTAATTCCCGCAATGCTGTGATCAGTTGCTGTTGTAATGTAATGTATTCCGCACGACTGACAACACCGTTAGGTTCACGTCCTTGGAGATTAATATAAATGTTGGCGGCTGGCCCTGATGTGACGGCGCGGACTTTAGTTAAGTCAAAGCCGCGATTTCTCAGGTAGTTATTTAAGTTAACAGCTGTGTGAAAGGGAGCAAAGCCATGATCGGAAACAACTAAAATGTTACTGTTGGGTGTACCTTGGCGATTTGTCCCCACTGCGTTGATGATGCGCTGAACGGCATTATTAGCGGCTTGATAACCAGCTTGTACGTAAGTTCTATATCGCGCTACTTTGGCTTTATCTTGTCTAGCGCCAATGGATAATGGATTGGTCGGATCACTAGGTTGACGAGAATCAGTTAATAAAAATTGGTGTTCTGAGCCATCTGGTTGTTCAATATAAACCATGACTAAATCTGCATTGGGATTTTGGTTAATGGCTCTCAATGCTAGTCGGGTTTGATAATCAACAAATAATTGTACTTGGTCTTCGTAAATATCTTCTAGTTCGCTGTCGGGGAAAGTGGTAAATCCTGGGCTGAGGCGTTCTGGAATGCGGAAATCAGCTTGGGGCGACCAAAAACCAACGTTACTAAGAACATCATCGACACTGGTTTGCACTGCGGGGTTACGGGGAATTGCATTTGCAGAATAACGTGCAATGCGAACGGTACTCAAGTCGGGTGCGAGATTGCTGACGTAAAATGCTGTACCTGCTTGATTAGAACTGCCTTCTAAATAAAATAAACTAGATTTACGATCGCTCGCCTTCACATAAGCCGGGCCAGTTGCAGGTAAACTAAAAGTCCCTGTGGGAATACCAAGTTGAGCATCAAAAAATACTAATGTGTCGTAATTGGTGCGGCGATCGTTTGTTGTATCTAGTGCGGCAACTTGAATATTATAATTGACACCACCAACAGTAAACTGATCATTTAAACTTGCTTGTAAAATCGGGCTGTAAGAAATTCTGCCTGCGTTATTTAATTGCGTCACTATCAAACTAGTTGCAGAACTAAATTCAGCAGCAGTTAAACTAAAACCTCTTGCACCTACCCCCGCAAACGCCCCAAAGGGAACGGTGTAAGATACAGTTCTGTTGCTGGCTGGTTGAATAATTGGGCTATTAGTTAAACCAGGAACTCTGACATCAACTCCATCTGCACCGGGAAAGGTAGCCGCCACCACTTGCTTACCATTGCGCTGAAGCCCGACCCAAATTGGTTCTGCCGTTGGTTGTACACTGGCGCTAGGGCCGATTGTAGAATAACCACCAATTGGTGCGCCAAAACCACTAATGTTAGAGGTAAAGGGACTGGCAACTAAGTGAAATGTATTAGAGTTAATATCATTGCGGGCAGCAGTGGAACCTGTACCAATAGCTACATGACAAGCCGCAGTTAAAGAGGCACTGCAAGTAATATTTCTTTCAGCATACACACCTTGTCTTCTGAGTAATCCTAATCCTTGGCTGCGGTTTAATACACCATCCCTTAAGTACTGCTCGACAAAATCGGGTGTGGCACCATCGAGAGAAATTAAAATGACTTTGGGACTGGGTGTATTAGCTACTGGTTGAGCCGCGATAGAATGCACACCTAAACTCAGGAAAACAGTCACCAGCACTATTGCAGATAAGCGGAAAAATAACTTATGTCTAAAAGTCTGCCTTAGCCACTGCCATGTTTGATTTATGCCATAGAATTTTAAATACTTGCTCACTTGTCCTCCGTTAGTCTGCGACCGTCATTTGCATAGGATGATTGCTGATCAAATTTATTGACGGTACGTTAACGAAAGGCTATGAAAATCTTAAGTCGAGAATTCTATCGGAATTTGGTTTGATGGATGAATAGACAAGGGAGAGAGGGGAGACAAGGTAGACAAGGGGGATAAGGGACAATTGTTAGCGCCGAATTATTTGGGAGAAAATAGCAATGGAATGCGATCGCACTTTGGCGATCGCATTTTAGAAGCCACAACTATAGCGGTGAATGCTTTACTCACCATTGATAACTTTGATGAAGCGGTGAAGACGGCTTTACAAGTGATGGGTGAAAGTTTAGATTGCGATCGCTTGGGTGTGATTGAACATTTTCCCATTCCATTATCTACTCTACCTGGTTGGCGATCGCTGTATGAATGGAATGCACCGAATATCATTGCTCAAATCTCCCATCCCACAACAGCCCAAGGAACCTACACCGGGATTGAGGAATGGTATCAACGCCTGCAAGCAGGTGAAAGTATTAGCTGTTGGCTCGAAGAAATGCCAGAACCGTTTCGTAGTGGACAAGCGGCAATTGGTGTGAAAGCATTGTTCGCTGTGCCGATTTTTGTCGAAGAACTATTTTGGGGAGTTTTGAGTTTTGATCACTGTCGTCAAGCCAAACACCCCAGCACCGCCGAATTAACATTGTTAAAAACCGCCGCCGCTTGTATTGGTAGTGCCATTCAGCGTCAACGTATTCGCCAAACCGAACAAAAACGCACAGAAGAATTAGCAAAAGTTAACCAAGAGTTACAACAACGCGATCGCTTACTGTCTGTAGTTGCCCAAGTTACCAAAAATCTCTTAGATGCAGAAGATATTGATGTAGCAATTCCTCAAGCTTTACAAGCCATTGGTACAGTCGCCAAAATTAGTCGCGTGCAAGTCATCCTTGAACGCCAAAACCCAACCACCCAAAAATTACAACACTGCATCACCTATGAATGGGTAGCTGGAGGTATTTCTCCCCAAATTCATCATCCGACAATGGCAGTTATTGATAATGATGATGCCGAAATTTTACTGAAAGAACTATATGCAGGTCGTTCCATCTGGTATTTAATAGATGACTTACCCCATTCCCTCAAAGCGCAATTCCAATCACTAAACATTAAATCTTCTGGAGGTGTACCCTTATTCATCGAAGGACGCTACATCGGTTGTGTGGCTTTTGATGATTGTGTTACGCCGCGCCATTGGAGTCAGCAAGAAATGGATGTCCTCACCACTGCGGCGGAGGGAATTGGAGCCGCGCTGCATCGCAAACAATTAGTAGCACATCTGATTCAAGAACGCGCCAGTACTGTAGAAAAACGAGTCGCAGAATTAGTTAGAGCCAATGAATCACTGCGTGGTTGTGTGAATCGATTGGCAGATGAACCAGATTTAGAAACATTCTGGGAACATATTTTACTAGAAGCCTCCGCCCAAGCCAAATCCTATGCCGCCGCTTTGTTTTTGTATGACGCATCAACTAACACTAGTTTGATGAAACGTTATGTCAGAGAAGGTAAAGTGATTCCGATCCACACAGATCCCGAATTTGTGCAATTTCGTCTGCCAATTTCCGCAAATATTTTTTCTTATTGGCAAGAGGCGCTATTTAAGGGCGAGGTAATTTTTTTTAATGTCGAGGATAACAAGAAATTGCTCGGCGCAAGAATTAAATGGCATCGCGCTCAAGGACATCGTTCTATTGTACGTGTACCTTTAATTTTGGGCGATCGCCCCTTGGGATTCATTGGTTTGTGTTTTCGAGAACCCAGAACGGGTTTACCTGCAAATATTGAATTGATTATTGCCCTAGCACAGCAAGCCACCTTAGCCATCCATTTAACTTCTCTCGCAGAACAAAGTCGTCAAGCCGCAATTTTAGAAGAACGCAACCGCATGGCTAGAGAAATTCATGATACCCTAGCGCAAGCCTTCACTGGTGTGATCGTTCAATTGGGTGCAGCTTCCCGCATCATTCCCCAAGATTTACCAGAAGTCCAAGAACATATCACCCAAGCCAGAGAACTAGCGCGGGAAGGTTTAGCCGAAGCGAGGCGTTCGGTAAATGCCCTACGTCCCCAAATTTTAGAAACGCAGAATTTACCCACAGCCTTTCATCACCTCGTAACGCAGATGTCGGCGGTGATTGATACTCAGATTATCTGCAAAATCATCGGGGAAGCTTATCCCTTAACAGTCGATGTTGAAAATAACTTGTTACGCATTGGCCAAGAAGCATTGACAAACGCTATTAAACATGCGTTTGCTAGTGAAATTGTGATTGAATTAGTGTATGAACCGACGCAATTGATTTTAAGGGTGAAAGACAATGGTAAGGGATTTGCACCAGAGAGTTTAGCTGTTGTTAAAGGTTTTGGCTTGATGGGAATCAAAGAAAGAAGCGATCGCATCAAAGCCCAGTTAACCATTAAAAGTTTGCCACAACCAGGCACAGAAATTACCATCCTGATTCGTCGAGACTAAAGCATGACTGACAACCACCCCATCCGCATCTTGATAGTTGACGATCATCCCGTCGTGCGTCAAGGTTTAGCCGCCATGATTGACCGCGAATCAGATATGACAGTTGTCGGACAAGTTTGTAATGGATATCAAGCAGTAGAAATATTTCCCCAACTGCAACCTGATGTTACTTTAATGGATTTGCGAATGCCAGAAATGGACGGCGTTGCAGCGATTACCACTATTTGTCGGGAATTTGCTAATGCTAACATTATTGTCCTCACTACCTACGACGGCGACGAAGATATTTATCGTGGCTTGAAAGCTGGGGCGAAGGGTTATTTACTCAAAGATGCCGAACCAGATGAATTACTCTTAGCAATTCGCATCGTCAACACCGGACAAAAATACATTCCCACATCCGTCGGCGCTAAATTAGCCGAACGAGTAGGAATATTGCAACTCAGCAGTCGAGAACTCGAAGTGATTCGGTTGATGTCCACAGGGAAAACCAACCAAGAAATTGCAGCAGTATTGCAAATTTCCGAAGGCACTGTCAAATATCACGTTAATCATATTCTCAGCAAACTTGGCGTAAGCGATCGCATCCAAGCCGTAATTACCGCCCTCAAACGCGGAATTGTCACGTTGCACTGAAATAAGAATTCAGGAGTCAGAATGAACACCGAGCGGATATCTAATTTTCTTGTACAAGAACCTTTTTCTTCTTTCTTACCTTTGCGTCCTTGGCGTTCTTGGCGGTTCGTTTCCATATCTATGTTTTTCATGACTCATTTAGGATTGCTATAGCTAAATCTTAGGCAGTTGATTCAGAAGTAAAAAACAGCCAAACACCACTGAAACACCTTATTTATACTTCATACCTTTTCCACTAGTACAGGCTGGCGTAAATAACCAGACCATAAGAAATTGCTAAAAAGCTTCTGGTATCACTATTCCAGGACTTACGTAAAATCATGAAAAAACGTAGACGCGCAAGCGGCTTCCCGCAGGGTACCGCAAAGAGCGCAAAGGACACGAAGTTAAGTAACCACGCAAAATTAATTACAGTCATTGCGAGCGAAGCGAAGCAATCCCAGCCCTTGCGATTGCTTCATTTCGCTTCGCTCCATTCGCAATGACTTTGTGTAATTAATTATGTTTAACTACTTAAGAGGATTTGAGAGGGTTCTTGCGTAAGTCCTATATTCTTTCTTTTTACTTTTGCCTTTTTCCACTAGCCAAAAGTTAAGGTCATATCCCCATCTCTGAGTTAGTCATCAACTCACCTTGTGGTCTATGTAAAACTTCAACTTTGGACTAGGGACAAATGTTAGCCGATTTTATAAAGTAATAGCAATTTGAAATCCGTTGGTTCTGCGCCAGTTTTATTGAGATCACGTCGTGCTAATTCTGCAATGCTCAAACTTATGACGTTGTTACTAGTCAGCAGCATGACTGTGATGGCTAATGTAACCATTTCCTCTGCCTTACCGCCTATAGAAGCATCTGATATTGAGAATTTCTCAGAGCCGAATATTTTAGAGCAAGTCCCGACTGTTAGCCAATTCGCCGATGTACAACCTACAGACTGGGCTTTTGTGGCACTGCGATCGCTCGTTGAAAAATATGGCATCATTTCTGGTTATCCTGATGGAACATATCGAGGTAATCGGGCGATGAGTCGATATGAATTCGTTGCGGGTTTAAATCTTGCCCTCACACAAATTCATCAACTCATCGCGGCGGGTGATACCGTTTCCCCAGAAGACTTGACATTATTACAAAAACTCCAAACAGAATTTGCGGCAGAATTAACCACCTTGCGATCGCAAGTTGAGCAATTAGAAGCGCAAACAACTGTATTAGCATCCCAGCAGTTTTCTACAACCACAAAACTATCAACGCAAGTCATCATCGCTGGGAATGCAGGCGGATATACAAGCGATCGCATCATTGCCCCTAGAGGTGCTGTAATTACCGAAAATCAACCAAATGCCACCATAATCTACCGAGTTAGCCTCAATTTCAACACCAGTTTTACAGGTAAGGACTTATTACAAGTGCGGTTAGTAACTGGTAGCGGTAGTGCTGATGACAACACAGCAGGTTTTTTAGAACCAAATTTAGGAAGTACTCTAGAGTTCTCCATCCCTGGTAGAAATAACCAAATCAGCCTAGCGCGTCTTTATTACACTTTCCCCCTGGCTCAAGACTTGAGTTTAACCTTGGGGCCATCAATTACCGCCCCCGATTTTGTTGATAAAAATCGCTATGCCAACCTGAGTTTTCTGGATTTTTCTACTCAAGCCTTAGTGAATAACTATGTACTGTTTCCCAGAGCCAGAGGAGCAGGTGCGTCTCTGGAATGGAATCCAGGTGCAGGAGCTTTACATTTACGCGGAGTTTACCTAGCTGGCGATGCTAACAATACCCTACCAGAGAATGCCCAATTGTTTGGCGGTGGTAGACCACAAGACATTCGCCTGTTTCCCGTTGGGGGTGGTGGTGCGACAGGCGGTTTATTTGGCGATCCTTACCAGGGAATCATCGAATTAGAATATTCACCGAGTCAGAGTTGGGCGCTACGTCTGCAATATGGCGGGGGCAGAATTTTTGGCAGTGATTTTGCTGCTTTCGGAGTCAATTTTGACTGGGCATTGAGTAATCGCTTGGGTGTATTTGGTCGATATGGCTACAGTTCTTACAGTAATACCACTGTCGGCGATATTCACCCAAATTATTGGATGGCAGGGTTGGCTTTTCCTAATTTATTCGTGAACCGAGCCATAGCTGGCATTGCGATCGGTCAGCCATTAATTGAAAATGCTGTGGGTAATGCGACTCAAACTAATTTTGAAGCCTTTTATAATTTCCCCCTCACAGAGCGAATCCGCATCACTCCCTTAATCCAAGTCATTACCAACCCCGCCAATCAAGATGCCAACGGCACAATTATTAGCGGCACTATGCGAATGGTTTTATCGTTTTAACCTTTTTCTTGATGACAAATACAGCCTATGAAAGTACCATGTCAATATCCATCGCCTGGTGTAATTGCGATCGCTCGGCGTGTCAAACCAGGATTAGAAGAAGCTTTTGAGGAAGCAACCAAAGGTGTGATTCTCGCAGCCAGCACCTTTCCCGGCTATATGGGGAGTGATGTGTTATTTCCCCTCACGAAAAAAGGCGAGTGGCAGTTAATTTTGCGGTTTGACACCGCTAAACATTTACAAGAGTGGGAAGAATCGGTAATTTGTCAAGGTTGGATTGCTCGCGCCGAAGCTCTCACAGTAGATGGAGCCAAGGTGATGCGCGTCAATAGCTTAGAAGCTTGGTTTGCTCTCCCAGAAATCCCCAACGCCTCACCGCCCCCTAAATGGAAAACTGCGATCGTCAGCGCAGTCGGTCTTTATCCTGTGATTTCGATTCTGCCGAATTTTCTCCGACCAATTACTAGTGGGCTACCGGTTTGGATAGCTAGTCTAGTGAACATTAGCATCATGATGCCCTTGATGACTTGGGTGATTATGCCCCAGGTAACTCGTTTATTTAAAGGTTGGCTTTATCCATCTAAGAGTAAGAAGTAGTACAGCAGTCGAAACATAGAAGAGAAAGTTTAAAAAGCACCAATCCCAGGTATAGTCAGACTTTTCCCTCCTGACTTGAAAGTGCTTTTAGCGGTAGCGGGGCGTTTAGCCCGTGCTGAGTTAAAAGTGCTGAGTAAAAATACTAGCTGCTCTTTCATGCTTGGCTATGAAATAAGTTTCATTGGGACTGACTTCTACAAACAATCACAAAGGACGCAGAACAAATGACTAACCATCAAGATTTATTCTCACCCATCCAGCTAGGTGATTACACATTACCCAACCGAATTGTTATGGCTCCCATGACGCGCAATCGGGCTGGGGAAGGCAATGCACCCACACTGCTAAATGCTACATACTACGCTCAACGTGCCACGGCTGGGTTGATTGTCACCGAAGGTTCGCAAGTATCACCCCAAGCTTTGGGTTATCCAGCTACACCAGGAATTCACTCTCAAGCACAAATTACAGGTTGGCAAGGGGTAACAAGAGCAGTACATAGTGCAGGTGGGAGAATCTTTTTGCAACTATGGCATACAGGACGCATTTCTCACCCTTCTTTACAAGCAGATGGCGGATTACCTGTAGCGCCATCTGCGATCGCACCTGCTGGTAAAGCTATGACTTATACTGGTGATCAACCCTTTGTTACACCTCGCTCCTTGGATTTAGATGAAATTCCTGGTGTGGTTGATCAATTCCGTCAAGGCGCGAAGAATGCCCTAGAAGCTGGTTTTGATGGTGTGGAAATTCACGGAGCCTTTGGGTATCTAATTGATCAGTTTTTACAAGATGGTGCTAATCAACGCAGCGATCGCTATGGTGGTTCCATTGAAAATCGGGCGCGGTTTCTGTTGGAAATCACAGAAGCAGTATGTAGCGTTTGGGGTTCAGCGCGGGTAGGAGTGAAACTATCACCCAGCAACACATTTAACGATATCCATGATTCTGATCCAAAATCAACATTCAGCTATGCGATCGCTGCCCTCAAGAACTTTAACTTAGGATATCTGCACTTGATGGAACCCACACCTGCCGATATTCGCCACGGCGGTAAACCAATTCCCGTTGCAGAATTTCGCCCTTTATATCCTGGGGTGTTGATAGCCAATGGTGGTTACGATAAACAAAAAGGTAATGCTGCGATCGCTAATGACAATGCAGACTTAATTTCCTTTGGTGCATTATTTCTCGCCAATCCCGACTTACCCAAACGTTTTCAGTTAGATGCACCCCTCAATCAAGGCGATCGTAATACCTACTATGGTGGTGATGAAAAAGGTTACACAGACTATCCTTTTTTACCCTCTTAGTGCTGAGTGCTGAGTCATAAAAAAGTACTCAGCACTATAAAAATCTACTAGCGTGATCCGTGCAAAATAGCTGTTCTTGGAGTGAGATAACGCCGTGTGCAACTTTCTCTCAAACCTAACCCCCAACCCCTTCCCTACAAGGGAAGGGGAGCAAGATTCAAAGCCTCTCTCCGCTTGCCTAACGGCAGGCTAACGCCGACGGGGAGAGGTTTGGAGAGGGGTTTCAAGAATAAGTTGCACATCGCGTGAGATACAGAAAAAATAAAATTAACCGCAGATGGACGCAGCGAAAAGTTGCGTGGGCGGCTCTGCCGACTTGAGCAAACTTTTCAAGACAGATAAACGCGGATGAATTTGTAGAGTGACGCGATAAAGCATCCCGCGTATGTAAAAAAGTAAAAAGTTGTACCAAGCGGAGTGCAAAGAAGTTGATTAATCAACCCTGTCGCCATCCAAAATTCAACATGGTATTACCCTCTACATACACGGGAAACTCATAAATTACACTGCTACCATTTCTGGTTCTGGCTGGATTACAGACAAATTACCAAAAAAGTCGTAGTGATCTAAGGCTTCTAAAATTCCCCAAGCATAGCGGCCTTGAGCAAAGTAAATTTGAGGATAGCCGCGTAACTTGTGAATTTCTTTGCTGTAGTTCCCGACGACGACTGCCAAAGTATTGCCAGTTAGCATCGATTCATCATTACCAGATGCACCTGCGACTAAGAACTGTTTCACTGGTAATCCCCATTTCAAAGCAACATAGCGCAGTGCATCTCCCTTAGAAGCGCGGAATGGCAATAAGTCAAGATACATATTGTGACTAAAAATGCCTTTGACGGGGAGTTGTTGCTGGCGTAGATGGCGGATAATTTCGCGGAAATGTGGCGCTTTATCAGCATCAACAAAGTAGCTAATTTTAAACTTACCTTGGGTATCTGGTGGCTGTAATTCCAGTCCAGGGATATCTTTCATGGCTTCTCGAATTGCCGCAGGTTGCCAATTGTAGCTGATGTGTTTCTCCCAACTGGTATCTGTCACGATTTTGGGGCCATAGTAAATTTCACTACCTGCGGAAGTAATCAGCAAATCTGGCATGGGAAATTCCCATTCTTCCAACATATTTAAGGTACTGCGGAGGTTACGTCCAGTAGCAATGCCGACACCAGTGGTATGTCCTTCAGCACGAATGCGGTGAATTAATTTGTGCAGGGCTTCTTGATCGCCTAATAAGGTATTGTCAATTTCGGTAACGAGAAAGCGATCGGCGGTTGGGAGATGGTTTGTATCGGGGATTTTCCATTGTGGGCGATCGCTTGTGGGAAATTCTCGCACCGGCGACAGTAAAGACTGCACTTTCTGTTGGGGAAATAGTCGGACTTTCTCTAAATATTGTTGTACATGACTTTCCCAAGAGAAAGATTGACGCACATTCACCAAGCCATTGCTAGACCAGTCTTGCCATTGGGCGGTATTTGTTAAAGCTTGATGCAAGGCTTTTTGAATGTCTTGGATATTTAGCGGATCAATCAATAAACCATTTTGACAAGCGCCAATAATATCCCTCGGCCCACCGTCACAGGTGGCAATAATTGGCACACCGCAAGCTGTAGCTTCAATTAAAGTCAATCCAAATGGTTCTGTGAGTGCAGGATTAATAAATACTCCACCAGTTTTTGCGGTCAAGCGATATAAATCTGGGACATCATCAGAAACATGGTGTTTGGGATAGGCTACATGGCCATACAGATCATAGCGATCGATTAATTGAAAGATTTCGGAAAATACCTGACGTGGCCCAGATTCCATAGTTGAAATGTCTTCTCGCTGTCCTAGAACAATGACGAGATTAGCCAACTCACGTAGTTTGGGATCTTCCCCAAAGGCTTTGATTAGCCGACCAACGTTTTTGCGAATTGCTGGCCGAGAAATGGCCGTAATCATCGGCTTTTCTGGTTCTTTGAGGAATCGCTGTAATTGCTTGTAAATGGGGGGTTTTGGCCAATCTGCGGGGGCGGGATAAAATTTCTCTAAGGTTACTCCTGGCGGGATGACCACCATTCTTTCTGGTTGATAGCGGTCGTAAATACTGTACTGTTCCTCAATTTCTTGACTTGTACTTGCAATCACTAAGGCTGCACCACCAAGGGTAATTTCTTCGGCTTCAATGCGGGTACTAATATGAAAGTGGTCTTCAATGGCTTCGAGTTTGGTTCCTTGTTCGAGTAATCGTTGCTGTTTGACTCGTCCCAGGGAATGACCTGTGTGTACTAGTGGCGTTCCCAACCAACCAGCCACTCGACAACCAACATATCCTGCATCGGCGTAGTGAGTGTGAATGACGTTGGGAATCCTGCCAACTTTGCGGATATGTCTGAGTAATTCATCGGCAAATGTATCTAAATGCGGCCAGAGAACTTCTTTGCGGAGGTAGCGACGTGGCCCACAAGCGAGGCGAATAATTTGGGCTTTGTCTGAGAGAATTTCTACAGGCTTGGCGTAGTCGGAACTGATTTTAGGGTCATCGATTAAACGTGTTACCAAGTCAACTCTTTCTACTTGGGGATGTTTGGCTAAGGTACAGGCAAGTTCAACTACATACTTTGTTTGTCCACCGGTGTCAGCATCTCTGCCTAATTCGAGATTTTCTCCCCTAATCAAGCCGTGAACACTGACTAGTAGAATATACAACCCTGAACTATGTGATATCATGTCTTCCTCTGTGGTTGATTGTAGATAGGTAATGCTATAGTTCGCCTGATGAATTTTTAATTTGTTGGGAGAGTTAAAGACAAAACATCGATCATTCGGTAGCCTTACTCAAATGTTTGATACTTATTTTTCCTGACTATGGACTAAATCATTAAACAACTAACTGCGAAAACCAAGGTATTTTGTGTGTTTTTGCCTTGGCAAAAATGCCAATTAATGGTCAAAAAATTGGAATTTGAGGATGGATGATGACAAAATTCGGCTATGATGTATGCTTTGTCATTTTTAAATCGACAAACTGGATTTTTATTTCGTAAAATAAATCACTCCTTGAATCATCGCTAAAAATTGCTGGTGAAAAAAAGCGTGGTACTTGGTTTTTTGTTCATCAAGATTATACGATGAGATAATTTTATATTCGTCTCCTTTATGGACGATTTAGTGCAGAAAATAGATAATCATTTTTTATAAAAATCATCCCAAAAGCTCTATGTCTTGGTCTTCTACCTTATCCCAACTGTTACAAGTGATTTCGGCTCAATCTGCTAATTTATCAGAGACGGCGTTAACTCAAGTTAGTATTGGTGTCCAAACAGATACTCGAATTCTTCAACCAAAAGAAGTATTTCTGGCTTTACGGGGTGAAAAGTTTGATGGTCATGATTTTATCCCCACTGCGATCGCCAAAGGCGCATTAGCCGCAATTGTCGATTTTGACTACGAAAATTTGGAATTTCCAGTTTTAAAAGTCAAAAACACCTTAGCAGCTTATCAACAAATTGGTCGATGGTGGCGCGATCGCTTTGAAATCCCAGTGATTGGGGTAACGGGTTCTGTGGGTAAAACGACAACCAAAGAATTAATCACGGCTGTTTTATCTACCCAAGGCAAAGTACATAAAACCTTCGGCAATTTTAATAATGAAATTGGTGTACCGAAAACTCTCTTAGAATTAAATGGCGAACATGATTATGCTGTGATTGAAATGGCGATGCGGGGTAGAGGGCAAATTGCCGAACTCACCCATATTGCTAGACCAACGATTGGGGTAATTACTAATGTTGGCACAGCCCATATTGAGTTATTGGGATCAGAAGTAGCGATCGCCCAGGCAAAATGTGAATTACTCGCCGAAATGCCAAAAGATAGCGTGGCAATTTTAAATTACGACAGTCCTTTATTAATTGCCACAGCCAAAAAAGTCTGGTCGGGTGAAGTTTTAACTTACGGTTTATCGGGCGGCGATATTCACGGTAAATTGATTGATACTGAAACTATAGAAGTCGCTGGGATAAAATTACCTCTGCCTTTAGTGGGTCGTCATAATGCGACGAATTTTTTAGCAGCTTTGGCTGTAGCTAAGGTGTTGGGGATTGATTGGTCTACTTTAACAGAAGGCGTGGCGGTGGATATGCCGACCGGGCGATCGCAACGTTATGCTCTGCCCAATGATGTTGTAATCTTAGATGAGACTTATAATGCTGCACCAGAAGCAATGTTAGCAGCGTTGCAATTATTGGCAGACACTCCCGGAAATCGCAAAATTGCCGTATTAGGTGCGATGAAAGAATTGGGAGAGCGATCGCCACAATTACACCAAAAAGTCGGTGAAACAGTCCGTAACTTGCATTTAGACGGTTTACTAGTGTTGGTAGATGGGCAAGATGCGGCAGAAATAGCCCACAGTGCCGAGGGTATTCCTGCCGAGTGCTTTACTACTCACAGCGATTTAGTCGCACGGCTCAAGACTTTCATTCAACCAGGCGATCGGATTTTATTTAAAGCCGCCCATTCGGTCGGCTTAGACCGGGTTGTTAATCAACTGCGAACAGAATTTGCTGCAAAGTGCTGAGTTGAAAGTGCTGAGTGCTGAGTGCTGAGTACAAGTACTAACCTCCAGCCTGTAACCTGTAACCTGTCAATCTCTCAAATTTAGTTCAACAAAAACGGAACTGGTCGCGCCACCCCATAACCTTGGGCATAATTTACCCCAAGGTTTTGAATTACTTTTAAAATTTCGTTATTTTCCACAAACTCAGCAATAGTTTGAATACCCATAACTTGACCAATTTTATTAATCGCATCGACCATTGCTAAATCAATTGGTTCTTCTACAATATGCTTGACAAAACTACCATCTATTTTTAAGTAATCAACTGGTAAATTTTTGAGATAAGCAAAAGAAGACATTCCACTGCCAAAATCATCTAAGGCAAAGCAGCAACCAAATTCTTTAAGTGCGCGAATAAATCCAGCCGCTTTACCTAAGTTTTTGATAGCGACGGTTTCGGTAATTTCAAAGCAAATTACTTCTGGGGGAATTTGGTGTAATGTAAACTGGTCACACACAAAATCAATAAATTGGTCATCGTTGATACTCGCACCAGACAAATTAATAGTATATAAACAGCCCCGCGAATTTTTAAATCCAGGACAATGATTTTTTTGAAAATCTACACACTGCGCTAAATGGGTAAAAAATGTGTGAATTACCCAACGGTCTATAGTTTGCATCAGATTATAGCGTTCAGCAGCCGGAATAAACGCCATTGGTAAAACTAACTTACCTGTTTCATCAACTAGTCGTAAAAGAATTTCGTAATGTGTTGTTTCTGAGTTGCTGTTTGTTACGGGAACAATCGATTGATAATAAAGCCGGAAGCGATTATCTTCTAGTGCTTGTGTGATTTTGCTTACCCATTGCATTTCACCATATTGTCTGACTAAATCCAAATCATCAGCTTGGTAAATATGGACACGATTACGTCCTTGGTTTTTAGCAACATAACAAGCTGCATCAGCCGCACTCAAAGCGCGATTCATATTTGGTGTATCGTGATTTAGGGCAACTAAGCCAATGCTGATGCTGAGATTAAAAACTTTATCTTGTTGCCAAACAAAGCGAAATTTTTGGGTTTTTTCTCTGATGGTATTTGTAATCAATACTGCGGCTTCAAGAGAACAGTTGTGGAAAATAATGCCAAATTCATCTCCGCCTAAACGTGCCAAGGTATCGCAAGAACGTATATAGGTTTGAAACAAATGGGCAACTTCACATAATAGTTCATCTCCAGCCGCATGACCGCAAGTATCATTGACAATTTTGAATTGGTCTAAATCTAGATAACACAATATATGTTGTTCTTTGCCAGTTTGGGCGTTGTTCACCGCTTGGGTGAGGCGGTGTTCAAACTCGCGTCTGTTGACTAGTCCTGTTAAGCTATCGTGGCTGGCTTGCCAAGATAATGTCACGAAAGCCAGTTCTTTTTCCGCAAACAAAGCTTGTTCAGTAATTTGACGTTCGGCAATTTCTTGTTGTAATTGTTCTAAAGCTTTTAATAACTCGTTTGTGCGGTGGGTAACTCTTGTTTCTAATTCTTCATTGGTTTTTTTGAGGGCAACTTGCGATCGCCTGCGTTGATGATCAATAATGTTGAGCGATCGGGCATTGCGCCAAATCAACACGGCAAACGTAATCATATTCAAAATACTTAAAATACACAGTCCAAATTCCGCAGTATAAATCTCCATTCGATACCCAAACAAAACTAGCCAGAAAATAACCGGCGAAAACACAATTACTGCTGGTAATAAATTCCTCGCCATGATTCCGCCTGCGCTTTGACTCGTGACTATCATCATTAACCCACGCTCTAGACAGGCAAACAAAATGCCAAGGATTAGTAATATAAATGCAATTTCTGTATGTATTGCTATTGATGTGAATGAGCTAAATTGATAAAAATGTGCATTTATCAAACCAATAGCAGTGTTAGCTTTCATGGCTATCCATCCTGGTATAACGCTTTTCAGCACTTCAATATCTTTCATGCAGCCAATAAGAACTAAACAGCTAATCACAATGACTGCAATACTCGTTTTTTTGTGAATCAGACTGGAATACAGGGTTGAGTGAGGAAGACTGGAAACAAAATTGAACATGATGAATAGTCATAGTTAATTTAACCAGCAAATATCATGTTACATGCTAGTTTGGCATAAAAACCACATATATGAAAGTATGCAATCTTGAAATTCACACTAATTTTTGGTTAATACTGCTTCTTGATAAAGTTGTTATGGAGATTTTATACACAACATCTCTACAAGATTTATTTATCATTGTCAGTGCTGAGTGCTGAGTAAGAAAAAAGTACTTAGCACTTTGGCACTATGGTAAATACCACGATGAATTGTGGGCGGTCTTTTAACTCAGCACTCAGCACTTTTAACTCAGAACTCTTTATCACCGCTACTTTATTTGATAAATTTTTCTGCTATAAACTTGAATAAAAAAAGTCCGCTAATGCGGACTAAATATAAGGGCTAATTTTTACTTGTATGGGCAAGAAATACTCCATCTGGCATTTTTATTATTTCTAATTTGAGTCGATAAATCAAGGTTATAAAACTATTTTTCGGACATAATTAACAAGAAAATTTTATGCAAAAAAAAGTCCGCGAATGCGGACTAAGGACATTGGATAAGGTTAGGTTGTCACCAAGATCGCTTACTCTTTATGAGAGTTATTTTTATTCTGATCTACATGTTCTTGAAAATCAAGTATTATTCAACAGGTATTTAGACATAACTCCTGATATTCTGTCTCTTGATAATCTAATATTCTGAAATATTAATCAACCAATTGGTGGAATTTTGAATATTAATCTTGGCGATTATCTACCGCGATCGCCTTCTAAATCTTCAATCACTCTTTGCAAATACCACTCATCTGATCTGCCAGGATAATCATCTTGTTTTTGGTCAATTAAGCGTTGAGCAATTTCCCAATAACCGCCAACCAAGCGTAAAAGTTTTTGTCTGAGTAAGTTATATTTTTGTTTATTAGACTCTGGATAAGCTGTTTGAATTTTTTGCAGACTATCTAAAACTTGTTGATAATTATCCCAATCTTCTTGTTCACAAAAAATACTCGCGGCGCGTTGATAATCGGCAACAGCACTTTGCATTTCTTCAAGTAATGTATAAGCAATGCCGCGATTATAGTAAGCTTGGGCATCATCAGAGTTAATTTGCAAAGCTTGGCTATAATCTTGAATTGCGCCTAAATAATTACCCATTGCGCGATAAACATTACCTCTGGCAACATATATCAAAGCATCTTCGGGCTGCATTTTTAGTGCTTGGTTAAAATCTGCGATCGCACCTTGATGATCTCCCAACAAAGCACGGGCTTTACCTCGGTTACGATAAACAATCGCATCTTGAAACTTGAGTAACAGTGCTTGGTTAAAATCTGCGATCGCCTCACGATAACTACCCATTTTGCACCACACCACACCCCGACAGCAATAAGCCTGAGCATCTTGAGGATCAGCTTGCAATACCCAGTTTAAATCTGCGATCGCTGCTTTGGTATCTCCTTGTTCAGCTTTGTCTAAGAGTTGGGTAAAATAATCTTTCGTAGAGATAATTGGCGCAGTTACAGAATTTTGGGGTTTTACTGCTGGTTTTGCTGGCGGTTGTAGCTGTTTAATTTTTTCCAGACACAGACGACAATTTTCCTTATCTTTTTGCTCTAAGTATAATTCTGCCGCTTGTTTAAAACTAGCGATCGCATTAGTAATTAACCCTTGCTTGCGTTGGACTATTCCCCGCAAACTATATGCGGCTGCATAATTTCCCCGCAGATGAATCGCCTGTTCCACATCATCCAACGCCCCAGGTAAATTTTTCAAGGCTAACCGCGCCAATGCACGACTGTAGTAAGCTTCTACAAATTTCGAGTCTATTTTTAAAGCTTCGGTATAATCGGAAACTGCCGGCAGAATTTGTCCTGAATCATAATATGCCAAACCTCTGTGCAGATAAGCCTCAGTATCGAATGGCGCAACTTGGATAACTTCACTAAAATCTGCGATCGCCCCAGCATAATCTTTTTGCTTGGCCTTTTCTAGCCCCTGAAAATAGAGTTCGTGATGATTCATAATCAGTAATTTATAAGTGTATGTTGCAATCTGCTCACCGTAACTCCTATCTTGCACCATATTAAAAGCTGCGGTGAGGATGTCAACAAAGTGTTGTTACAAAAGAAATGCAGCAGAAAACATCTCTGCCTATCTGCTGCTATCAAGTGTGAAGCTGATTCACTTTTTACATACGAGTCATAACGGCTACTTTGGTCAACTTATCCTTTTCCAGTCCTTGTAGTTCATCAAGATGTAGCCAGCCCTCTTTGATCAACCTAGCAAAGACAAAGATCAGAACTGAATATCTGTAGTCATATTTACCATCTATTTCATGCCTTCTAGCACTTAAGAAATCATGTAACTGCCACATCTCATCAGCCTGTGTCATCATACTGGATCTTTGCTGAACTTCTTGGATCACAGCCTCAATTTCGCGTTTATATGCTTTTTCAAAAGCTTGTTTAGCTATTTCTTCCTCGGTCTTAGACCATTCAATCTCACTCACTTGCATTCCGAACCTTAAAGTTTATGCGTTAATTATTTTATCAATGGGTCATTTGCTGCCAAAAATATGAGCGCCCTTGACTAGAGAGCGCCCACACAATCATTCAAGGTATAGTTATTAGCTGGTAATTCTTCTAGCGAACTAAATTTAATAGTTCTTTAGGAGATGCCAGCAAATCAATTGCTACAAAGAAAATTTTACCTTTAGGATTAATTAAAAATCTCCAAGCCATATTCATCCCGACACTAGCACCAAACCAAGGGGTTTGGACTTTACCTGTAACTTTGATTTGGGTGTAACCTTCTTCTGCTGGTTCAGAAACGCCTCTTTCTGGAAGCAATCTGAGGTTTTGACATTCTTCGTTGAAAAATCGCAGAATCGCATCTCTACCAACAATTGGTCTTTGGAAAGGAGGTTGCAAAGCTGCATCAGGCGCGAACAAATCAATTAATGCCCCAAAATCATTGGCATTAAGATTGTCCATATAACTCAGCACTGTTTCATTTGTAATGCCTTCAATAGTGACTTTAGTACGTTGCGACACATCCTTTGGTGCAACAACAGGTTCAGAAACTCTTGTATAGTCACCCAACTTGTTGGGGTCAAATCCCATATCAACTACAGAGTTGCGTAGAACAGTAATTTGTTGTCCCTGATCTAGTTCTCTAACTGCTTGCAGTACTGCTGAAGCATTGGCAGAAAGCTGATAACCAGCAGGAATTGGCGCAACAATACCTTGATCCATCCATACCCCAAGTTGATACCAGAACCCTAGTTTGATGTTTGCTGACCAAGTAGCATAGGTACGACAAATAGGTGTATCAGCATTGTTGGCGAGATCGCACATTACCTGACTTTGCTCAGTAAAAGTCATTTTCCGAATTTGATCGAGAGTTGCTTCAGCAAACTGCATCCGAGCAGCGCCTGGAGCAGCAACCGTAATTGTTTTACCCATTTCTAAATAAGCAAACCAAGTCCAAGCCAGCTGATCTTCCGCACTGAGTTGCTTAAATCTAGCAATGGTCGCTGGTACTGCATCAGCAGATAAGGTTTCTGGGAAAATACCGCGAGCCGAGTCAATTGTAATTGCCATATTTACACACTTAACCTTAATCGTATTTACAACTAAAGGACGCAGGCAAGAGCGTTTGAACGTTCAAGTTTTAGCGACCTGTTACAAAAATATCACAAAAGTTAATAAATATTCACAAATTTTAATGGCATTGCAAAATACACCTCCAGTCTGGTGGAGAAAGGCAAAAGAGCTAAACCCGAATTTCTCACGGATGGGTGGGAAGTGTGGGGAGTGTGGGAAGTGTGGGGGAAAGATTTCTTCACTATCCTCCTACTCCTTGCACACCCCTGGATTTCTATCTTGTGAGAAATTCAGGTAAATCCCGCCTAGAATTAAAATCCCAGGCTCATAGCTATGGAATACATAGAAAAATTAACCGCAGATGGACGCAGATAAACGCTGATAAAATAGGTGTTTCTGAGGCAATATTTAAAGCTAGTAAAAGTAAAAGTAGGTTGGGTGTAACGAAGTGAAACCCAACATGGATAAGCAATACAGCAATAATACATAAATTACAAACATCGCGCTACCTTGTCTACCCTGTCCTCCTTGTCTACCTTGTCTCTGTTATGTTCCTAGCACCTAAAAATGCGCGGATGGGTGGGTGTAGAAAATCAAGCTTGAGACAAAATCCTTGTATGGCTTTCCACATAAGCTTTTCGAGAAAAATTAAATTAAAATCATCCGCGCACCTTACGCTGTCCAGGTTTCAGCGATTCACTATAAATCAACTGACATTTACTAGTGTTATAATCAACCCATCCGCAAAGCTGAACATTGAAAACCAAATACAGACTGATTTTCCAGCCCCCGCCATTGAAATTTCACTTAATCCCTATCAGGGATTGAAACGTTAGCAGGGACGATTGAAGTTGAACCTGTTGCAGAATTGAAATTTCACTTAATCCCTATCAGGGATTGAAACTTCTTTGCTGAGTTATCCATGTGGTATGAAAGTTAATTGAAATTTCACTTAATCCCTATCAGGGATTGAAACATGATAGAGTAACCCGTCCTTTCCGGGTGAAAAATTGAAATTTCACTTAATCCCTATCAGGGATTGAAACTGAAATGCTGGTGACAAATAAAAAGTCACCAGCAGGAATTGAAATTTCACTTAATCCCTATCAGGGATTGAAACAAAAGAAACGATAGGGATTAATGTTTTATTAGTTGATTGAAATTTCACTTAATCCCTATCAGGGATTGAAACTTCACAATAGGGGATGCAGAAGTTCGCCCTGGAGAAAAATTGAAATTTCACTTAATCCCTATCAGGGATTGAAACAACTCGTCTCCGATTGGGATGATTTCTAAATTTTTATTGAAATTTCACTTAATCCCTATCAGGGATTGAAACGAGCGGTGTCCGGCTGGATTGGGTAGGTCAACAATTTCGTAGTATTGAAATTTCACTTAATCCCTATCAGGGATTGAAACAGAGTCAATACCATTATTGACAATATCACCTAAATCAAATTGAAATTTCACTTAATCCCTATCAGGGATTGAAACCAGGGTGGCTTAAATGGAGGTATCGCTGTACCATCCAAATTGAAATTTCACTTAATCCCTATCAGGGATTGAAACTAAATACTGGGAAGATACAAAACCCAGGGTAAGAATTGAAATTTCACTTAATCCCTATCAGGGATTGAAACTGTCTATGGTAGATACTTCCCTTTTCCGACTAAGGAATTGAAATTTCACTTAATCCCTATCAGGGATTGAAACACTTTTTAAATTTTGGTCAAGTTCCTCTCTGATACCATTGAAATTTCACTTAATCCCTATCAGGGATTGAAACCACAAGAGAACCGAACGGTGAACTTAAATTTGAAGGGATTGAAATTTCACTTAATCCCTATCAGGGATTGAAACAAGGCTGTGATGGCGCGACTCTTCCCAAAAGATTGAAATTTCACTTAATCCCTATCAGGGATTGAAACCGATAAAATCGAACAACTCCGCCGCCTCTTCAGACCAAATTGAAATTTCACTTAATCCCTATCAGGGATTGAAACTAAATATCTGTAACCTACAAGTAGGCTTCCCAGTATTGAAATTTCACTTAATCCCTATCAGGGATTGAAACGCACCGGAAATATATCAACTCTGTCGCAGACAGCGAACTGAATTGAAATTTCACTTAATCCCTATCAGGGATTGAAACTCAGAAGATATTGCCCAAAGAATGGGATATACCCAAAATTGAAATTTCACTTAATCCCTATCAGGGATTGAAACAGGAGCGTAACGCAAACATTCTTCTGGGGTGAGCCAAATTGAAATTTCACTTAATCCCTATCAGGGATTGAAACCAATAAAATGTCCCGCCTCAACAGACATTTTAATTGAAATTTCACTTAATCCCTATCAGGGATTGAAACACCAGATCCGATTTTTGATGCTCAAGTACAGGCTCCAGAATTGAAATTTCACTTAATCCCTATCAGGGATTGAAACTAGTATTGCACCCGCTAATAATGCAAAGAATCCACCAAATTGAAATTTCACTTAATCCCTATCAGGGATTGAAACAACTGCTATCTCTAAATTAGTAGATAGTGCTAAAAATTGAAATTTCACTTAATCCCTATCAGGGATTGAAACATCTTTAACCTTTATGGTAAGGAGTGTTTGATGAAATTGAAATTTCACTTAATCCCTATCAGGGATTGAAACAGGTGAAACAATCCCCACATCAAGTAGTCCGCTATAAATTGAAATTTCACTTAATCCCTATCAGGGATTGAAACAGGGTGATACTCGGTTCATCCGGCGTTCTGATTTGTGGCATTGAAATTTCACTTAATCCCTATCAGGGATTGAAACCTGGCTGCTTACCAACTCGCACAACTGATTTACCACATTGAAATTTCACTTAATCCCTATCAGGGATTGAAACACTGGTCGAAAGGCTTGCTCGATTCTTTGGACTTGGGCAAATTGAAATTTCACTTAATCCCTATCAGGGATTGAAACGTGTTGACTAAGCTTTTTTAGCCTTTGCCCGTTTAAGTTGAAATTTCACTTAATCCCTGTCCTAAATCATTGGTAAAATTTCTATATCTTTTTCTTATTTCTTACCTTTGCGTCCTTTGCGTTCTTGGCGGTTCGTTTCCATATCTATGTTTTTCACGACTTATTTAGGATTGCTATAGGTGTTTAATGAGTGTATCTTTTTGGCAATCTAATTGTAACTTTAGTTCCCTTTTCCTCTTGACTAGATAAACTAATATTCCCACCATGTAACTCTACACAAGCTTTAGTAATTACTAAACCCAAACCTGTTCCTTGTATGGTGTCAACATTACTACCCCGACTAAAAGATTTAAACAGATTTTCTTGATCTACGAGAGGAATACCAATGCCTTCGTCTTGAATTTCGATAAATATTTCTGATTCTTTACCATTGAGATAAACGATAACATTACCACCATCAGGAGAATACTTGATGGCATTAGATAATAAGTTTAAAAATATTTGGCGCAAAAGTCCGCGATCGCCCCAAAAGTTTTGATAATTGCCTGTCACTTGTAAAATGATTTCATGGCGATTATCTAATATTTCTTGTTGTTCAGCAATTAACTCAGAAATAAACTGGAATATATCTAAAGGCTGTGGTTTAAATTTAGTTTTATCCAATTCTAATTGATGAACCAAAAGCATATCATCCACAAGTTTAGACATGTGTCTTGCTTTCTGCTCAATAATCTGCAAAAAGCGATTTTTTTTCGCATCACCTAACTGTTCGCCGTGCTGTTTAATTGTTGATGCAGCCGCCAAAATTGAAGCTAAAGGTGTGCGGTATTCGTGAGAAACTGTAGTGACAATTTGCGATTTAAAATTATTGAGTTCCTTTTCTTTGACAAGTGCAGCTTGAGTCATTTCTAATAGTTCTGCTTGCTGAATTGCTATTGCCAACTGCACCGATACTTGGTTGAGAATTTCCACTTCATCAGCAGGCCATAGCTTATCTTCAGAACTAGGTTGAGCAATTAAAAAACCCCAAAGTTTCGGATTGGGGTGGCTATTATGACTAACATTAATTGGAACTACTAAATTAGCCTGAGTATTTAATTGCTCTTTTTTGTGAAAGCAAAAATGACTCAAACTTGCTTCATAAACACGAGAAATTCTGCGTCTGTGTCGCCATTGATGATTTTCACCGAGGTTACTGTAGGCAACAACTAAACTTTTTTGCCTGCGTACATTTGTACTATGTGCTTCTTGTGTGGTGACAAAGTGAGTTTCTGGTTGATGGTAAACATCGGAAATCTGATCATATACTTGTTCAATTTCTCCAGAGGAGGCAACTATCTTGCCACCCATATCAGAGGTAAACTGATAAATAATCACGCGATCGCACTTCAAAAGTTGCTGTACTTCCACTACAGCCGTATGCAAAATTTCTTCGACATTTAAAGACTGACGAATCCTCAGTGCTGTCGTCGCAATTAAACGCTGTCTTTCTTGCGTTTGACTGAGTTTAACTTTCAGACAAGATTGCTTAATAGCATTACGCACTGCTAATTGTAAAACATCTAACTGGAGGTGCTTTTTCACTAAATAATCATCAGCACCACGCTTCATTGCCTGCACCGCAACCGCTTCATCACCACGCCCAGTCAACATAATAATAGAAGCAGGTGTTTCACTTCGACACTTTTGCAAGCGTTCTAACAAATCTAAGCCACTCATATCTGGCAAGCAAAAATCCAGCAAAATCACATCACAGTGAATTGCTTGGCATAACGCCAACCCTTCTTCCGCAGAGTCAGCCTCGAATATCTGATATGAATTTTGGGGATCTTTTAATAAGTACCGACGATAAACTTTCCGATCCTCGGCACAATCATCAATGATGAGTAGCGTCCAGGTGTCCGGCATATTAAGAATTAGGGAGAATATTTACACTCCTTGACTTAGCATCCCACAAATGACAGCAATATTAACTAACTATTACAAAAATATAAATTAAATCTTAAGTTTAAGGGGTTAGGGGCTAGAAATAAACTCCTGCCTTCTGCCCCAACCACGTAGCGGTAAGTCAAAAGGCAAAAGTAAAAGTCAAAAATCAAGAATACTTTTGACTTTTGATTTTTTACTTTTGACTTCTCCGGCTTTGCCGGAACCTCTAATCCGCAGGCGGTACTGTATTCCTCTCCAACCAATACTCAACAAATGCTTGGACTGTCTTTTGCAGTTCTTGAGCATCCATCGGCTTGACTAGATAGCCATTGGCACCTTTTTGGTAGCAAAATTCAATGTCTTTGGGGTTAGATGACGTGGTGAATACCACAATGGGGATTTTCTTTAAACTGATATCTTGCTTGAGCCGTTCTAGGATGTCACGGCCATCAATCCCAGGTAAATTCAGGTCAAGCAAAATCACCGAAGGCTTCGGTATGGTGTTCGGGTTTTGGGAATCCTCTTCTTGATAAAGGAAGTCCAAAACCTCATCCCCGTTTGTACATCTATATATAGGGTTCTGGACAGCCAACCGCCGCATTAGGCGTTGCAACATTTTAAAGTCTTCATTGCTATCCTCAACAACCAACAGAGGTTTGTTAAGTTTTTTTGTCATCAGAGATTTTAAAAAATGTAACAAAATTTTTCAAATATCTTAAACTATTGCCGCAACGTGAAATAAAACGTGGAACCATTGCCCATACTAGATTCCACCCAAATCTGACCGCCGTGTAACTCAACAATTTTTTTAGAAATGGCGAGTCCTGCACCTGTACCGCCGCCATACTTTTCTTGCGAGTGCAGCCGCTTAAATAGACGAAAGATGGTTTGGTAATGATGGGGTTGAATACCAATTCCGTTATCTTTGACGTAAAAAACGGGAAATAAAGTGAATTTTTGGAGTTTATCTGATTCTTGCTGAGTAATAAAGCCAATTTCAATCAATGGTTCTGGTTTATCGTTATATTTCAAAGCATTAATTATTAAATTAGTAAAAACTTCATGGACTAATACCGGGTCACACTGAACTGCTGGTAAAGGTCGAGGAATGTCAATATTCAGTTGTGCTTCTTGACGGCTGGCTTGAATGACATCAATTACTTGGTTTAGCAGTTCATTAAAATCAGTTAGTTGGAGATGTAATTCTGTTTGCCCTAATTGCGAGAGGCGCAGCAGCGAATTAATTAGCGTTTCCATCCGCACAGACAAAGCAAGGACAGTCTGTAAGTAGTCAATGCCATCTGCATCTAAGATGTCGGCATAATCTTCGATTAAAATTGTCGAGAAATTATAAATGCCGCGCAAAGGTTCTTTCAAATCATGAGACGCTGCATAAGCAAAAGAAGCAAGTTCGCGGTTACTGCGTTCTAACTCTTGGTTGATTTTGGCTAATTCTTCCGCTTTAGAAAGAACAATACCCACAATTGCCCCCTTCAAAGCCCAAGCATTATCAATCTCACACTGTTTCCAAGGTAGAGATGTTAACTGGACGATTTCTTGCCACTTTTCAAAGGATGTGCGCGGACACAGAGTAATGCTACCATCTGTATTTGTCTGGATTGATTCATTGGGATTGCCTGCCCAATTAATAGTCTGCACGACTTCGGGACGAAACCACAAAATATAGTAACGCTGGACTTGAGAAATACGTAACAACAGCAACCCACTGGCAGTATTTTTAAATTGAACCGCTTCTGGGTAAAGTTTCGGCAGAGAATTAGTAGCAAATATGCGTTCACTAACGTGATTATCTACCCAAGTAATTAATTTCCGTACCTTTTCTATTTCTGGCGTTGCACCCACCAGTGTAATTTCATTGTCTAAACATACAGCCGCCCCGGTGGCACTAACAAGGGCAAGTAAACTTGGTTGCGGTTTAATTAAAGCATCAATAAAATTATCGGCTTGGGAAATTAACTCAACAAATTCAGCTTGGAGGGATTTCAGCCTCACTTCGTAGTCTAATTCAGAGTGAATAACTTTATGTCCTAACTCTGAGGAGACAATTTGACCAAGAAATTCGCAGATTTTCCGCACTTCGTAAGTGAGATATTTTGGTGTTTGATGATGACAGGAAATTAACCCCCACAACTGTTGATTTTTAATTAAAGCAATCACCAAAATAGTAGATACGCCCATATTTTGATGATAGGTAATACAGCATGGATCTACACTCCGCAATACCGACCAAGTTAAATCAAGGGGTGTAGCTGCATCTTGGGAAATTAACTGTACAGATTGGGCGGTAAAATCGGGGATAAATCGCTGTAGACATTGGGTGTATAGCTGTCTGACTGGTGTGGGAATATCTGTAGCGGGAAAGTGAAGTCCCAAATAAGGTGATAAATCTTCTCGTTTAGCTTCTGCAACTACTGAACCTGCGCCTTGTTCATCAAATTGATAGATCATCACGCGGTCAAAAGCGGTGATTTGGCGATATTCGGTGGCGACTAAATGCAGAAATTCTGCTAAATTTGTGGTGTGTTGCAAATGTGCGATCGCTTCACTCACGAAAGTATGAAAACCTAAAAAACTTATATCTTCATCACTGTTTTTTGGTTCTAGTTCCAAAATTACCGCATTGGTTGTTCGGTGAGCAATCCCATCAAAGTAGCGTACTTGATTACCAGTGGTAATTGGTATTTTCAAAATCGTAAAAGTCCCAATTTTTTTCTCTAAGCATTGTTTAATGGCTGTTATCTGGGGAGTCGCCAGTAAACAACTCAGTGGTTGACCGAGTAAATCTTGGGGTTGTTTGTCTAGATAAGTGGCGGTGTTGTTGCTGACTTGCCAAATTGCTAATTCAGTATTCAAAGCCAATAGTAAACCATGCGGCTGTATCGACCCAGAAAGATGAATCGGTTGGTCATGGCTGTTCTCAGAAGCAGGTTGAGTAGTGATGTCTTCAGGACTCATGGTGTGGATAGATAAAGTTTAACTGATGACAATGCACTAAATTGCAGATAGGAATTATTCTGCCTTGCTCTTGCTCCAGATTGATAGAAACTTATGAATTGCTGACATCTATAGCAATCCGGTTTGATTTCTGAATTTATTTGTGTAGGTAGGGAATAAGGAGTAGGAAAGAAGCTTGATCTGAGTGTACTGATTTTTTTCCCAAATCAAATATGAGTCCTATAGATGATTTTTAGTCACTAAAAATTTAGGACATAAAAGTTACACTTGTTTTTAATCTCGCTGGAACTTGAATTTTTCTCAAACCGTCAAAGCAAGTATTAGTAGGAATTATAAAGTTTGTTTATTTTATTTGTACTGTAGCTGCTTAAGTAGTTGCTTGTATTAATATTGACGCTATAATTGATGCGGCAAATCAAAAAAAGGGATGTGTGCATTTAGAGAAAGTTGCACTAGCCTGGAAAAGACTAATTTGCTATCAAAAACTTTTTATTTCCAACAAGGTATTTAGTATGAAGTGTAGGAATTTTTTGACTATTTTGACAACCAGTTTAGTTTCCATGATATCTTTGCCTGCGATCGCTCAAGCAGAAACGTCATTTCAAACACCTACTGGAAATATTCACTGTACAATTCTACAAGCAAATATTCGTTGCGATATTTTAAAAATTACTGCAAAAATTCCACCCAAACCCAGAAGCTGTGAATTTGACTGGGGTCATGCTTTTATTCTGGATGCACAGGGTCGTGGTTATCGGGGTTGTTATGGTGATACAACAGTAAATCCCCAAAACCCTGTTTTGCAATATGGTAAGACATTACGTCATGAAGGTATTGTCTGCACATCCAGAAGAACAGGCTTAACTTGCGTGAATCGCGATCAAAGAGGCTGGGAACTGAGTCGAGAGAAACAAAGATTCTTTTAAAATATCAGCATTGGGTTGAGTGCGATCGCTTCATCATCAACTACTCTTAAAACAAGCCCCGACAACTAGAAGCCGGGGCTTAATGCTGAATGAATTCGATTCGCAACTTATAGCAGGAGGCAGGAGTAAAAGTCTTACTATTCCTGGTATTCAAGCTTTCAAATTTTCATAACATATCTGAACTACCGCTATCGGTAATTCTTGCTCACCTTACCTTGTAGATAAGGTAAGGTGAACAAGTTAAACAAAATATGAATTAACCATCCTCCCGTGATTCAGAATTATTTGTATTAGTTTGTTCTGTCTCTTTTTTCTCCTGTTGGACTTCACTAGCTTGTTGTACTTGTTGAAGATGAATATTATTCACCTGCACAATAAATTGTTCAATTGCTTGGCTGGCTTTTTGTTGCTGCTGACTGCTATCAGATGCGTCATAACAGCGATAAGCTGGGGTTACACCCAAAATAAATTTTTCTTGTTCAGCCTCTAATAATTCTAAGGTTGTGTTAGCTGCAACCCAATTTTTTTGAAAAGGAAATGAGGTGACAATACTAGCTACTATTGAGGCAACTGCTGGACAAATTACAGGGAGCCATTTCAGCCAATTTTGACCAACTTCGAGTTTATCCACCAAAACTAAAATTGGAGTCACACCTGATAAAATAACCGTAGATATTTGCAGAACATAGTAAAGATTTCTCGAAAGATTTCGAGCTTTTTTATAATCATCAATTAAATCCTGGCAATACTGTAAAGCTTTTTCTCTGGCCGGAACAATTGGATTATTTTCCAACAACAAATTATTGTTGTTTAGCATATAACTATAAATTTCGGCTTTTTTTGTCAAATAACTGCGGTTGGCAACATTTTGTGAATCTTGAAATAACTGCCTGTTAAATAAAAATAAGAAAGTCAAAATTGTTAAAGCGATCGCTCCCACAATGACCAAATTTTCGTTATTGGCATAAACAGTTAGTACAATACCACAGCAGACAAAAGCAGCAGCCAACAAATATTCCAAGAGTTTTAAGATAAATAAACTTTTCCTGTTGGCTGTGAGAGATAAATCTAAACTGCGGGAACTTTCTCTTTGTGGTTGCTGTTCAAAGCTAGAAATGTCGGAAGTAATCATGATTGTGTATGCGCTGGATTAACCTGTAAAATCAAATACTGTTATATCAGCTAGAGAAATCCTCGTACAGCCGAAAATACTTGTAAATTTTGACTTTCAGCGAAAATTTTTCTCTAGACTGGATACAAACAAAGTGCTTAAAAACACTTTCTGCGGCAGAATTTAGTATGTTATAACACAGCCGTTATCCCTGCTGACAAACAGTACAATTACACTTGTCAAATCTGGCTGAGAGATGTACGTGGAATACTCAAATGAAAAAAATTATTTTAATCACCGCATTAACTGGCTTATTTTCGCTGGCGTTGACAGCTAACCAAGGCTTGATTTCGGCACAGTCTCCACAAATAGCACAAACCCAAGGCGCAATTATCCCTGTGGCGAAAGCTGGACTGGGAAAAATTCGTCCGGGAATGTCGGAACAACAAGTACGCCGCATTTTAGGAAAACCCACCAGCACTAAAACCGAATTTAGTCCTGGAGTTGGTGACAATATTCGCACCCTGCAATATCCTAATATTTCTTTATATTTAGTTCCTTATGTCAACAAACCGAAAAACTTATTCTTTGTTTATTACTTTGTTACCCGTAGTTCTAAATTTCTCACTCCTACGGGTGTAAAAGTTGGTGATACCCAATCTCAGGTAATCAAGGCTTACGGAAAGCCATATATATCGAAAGAAGGCAACGTCACTTTTTTAGTATATGGGGTTGGTAGTCCAGATAGCGCCGCCGCATTGACGTTTCGTATAGAAGCTGGCAAAGTCACAGAAATTCAGTATAGTGAACAGCTACTCTAACTTTTACCTGTGGAGATAGAGGTTTGCTATAAATAATGCAGGCTTTTGAGCCAATATCCAATCAGCTAATCACGGGAAAATCCCACAACCAAAAAAGAAATCAGGACTCTTGACTAGCTCATAGGATTTTTACTCAGCACTCAGCACTCAGCACTCAGCACTTTCAAGTCAGTATGAATAAAAATATCAATCACTCCCTAACAAAGCTAGTAATTACATTAGGACTCACAAGTATAAGTATATTGGTCAATACTGGTATATCCGAGCAAATTGTTCTCGCAAAATCACTTAATGTTAAAAAATGTGATATTTACGCTTATGTGACTGATCCAGATCCGCAAGGCTTAAATGTGCGGAGTGGTATAAGTCTGCGTCACAAAATTTTAGGACAAGTACCAATTAACGAAACAGTCCAGATTGTTGCAGCTACTAAAAACTGGGTACAGATTACAAATGCTAGTGCTGGTTTTACAGGTAAAGGTTGGGTATCTGTAGGAAAATTGGGTTTATCCACCCGTGGTTATGGTACTGGTGGGGTGAATATTTACGCTAATGCTAATCAACAAAGCCGAAAAATCGGCAAAATCCCGGCTGAGACGGCGGTGAAATTATTAGGCTGTCAAGGAGATTGGGCGCAAGTAGAATATCAAGGTATCAAGGGTTGGTTAACGAGAGAAGATCAGTGTGGTGCAGCCTTAACAACTTGTTCGTAATATTCAGGACTTACGTAAGTGTCACAATTGCTGGTTGGTGCGTGACGCTATAAATCTGATGACTACGTTCAAATCTTCTCGTTGCGTCACACACCCTACAGAAAAAATATGCCAGTTGCATAAGTCCTAATATTGTCGGGAGTGGAGCAGTTACCATAAAAGTTAGTACTCATAGTCTAATAAAATTGAGCTTGAGGTAAATAAATGCCTTCTCCATTCCCAGGAATGAACCCGTATTTAGAGCATCCGCGTATATGGCCTAGTGTACATCACTTATTAATTAGTGAAATTGCCAGATTTTTATCTCCGCAACTGCGTCCTAAATATCGAGTTGTTGTAGAAGTCAGGATGTATGAATCTAGTATGGAGAACGCATCACTAGTTGGCATACAAGATGTGTCAATTCAAGGCTCGCCAGGGGTAATTAATCGTAATAATAGTAATGTTAATCTTGCAGTTGCAGAACCAGTTGCCAAACCCATAAAAGTTAAAATTCCTACACCAGAAATTATCAAAGAAGGTTATTTAGAAGTAAGAGAAGTTGGTACAGAAAATGTAGTGACTATCATAGAAATTTTATCGCCAACTAACAAACGTCGTGGTAAAGGTAGGCAAATCTATGAGGAAAAACGGCAAGAAATACTAGGAAGTCAAACTCATCTACTAGAAATAGATTTACTCCGAAATGGTGAAAAGATGCCATTTTTTGATACTGACATTGAAAGTCATTACCGAATTTTAATTTGTCGTGGCGATCGCCGCCCTTATGCTGATTTATATGCCTTTAATATCCAAGATGTCATTCCGTCTTTTTCCTTACCCCTACGTGCAGGAGATAACGAGCCAATTCTTAATTTGCAGACATTATTAAACGAGGTGTATGAAATATCAGCTTATGATTTAGTCATAGATTACAACCAAGCGCCCTTCCCAGCGTTGTCAGAAGCAGATGCAGCCTGGGCAAATGAAATGTTACAAACCAAAGGATTACGCTCAATCGCCCACAGTCCAGAAATCCCCAATTAAAATTTAAAGTTAGGGTTTCTCTGAAATTAAGACTCATGACATTTTCTGCTCGTTTGCTTTTGCTTTGTAGCTTAGTTAGTACGTTGGGACTAGCATCAGCACTGCCAAACTTAGAAATAGCTAATGCACAAACCGCCAACTGTCCTACTCCGGCTTTAAATCGCTTTCAACGTCATAAAGTGGCGCGTGGCGAAACTTTAGAAAGCATCGCCCAAAGCTACAATCTCGCGCCTGAAACACTGATTGTCATGAACCCAAATGTGAACAATGGCCGTGTGAGTGTGGGTAGTGAACTGCAAATACCACCTTATAACGGAATTGTGGTGGAAGTTCCGACTGGACAAAGTTGGCGAGAGGTAGCAGCAAAATATAAAGTTCGGCCTGATGCGCTGTTTGAAATTAATGGTTGTCAAGCAAATCCAAAAATTGTCTTTGTTCCTGGGTTAAATTGGTTGCCAAATCCACCGCAAACTACATCGCTGATCCCAACAAATTCTAATACACCAACTCGTGCAGCTATTAGCGGCTATCCTTTAGAGCAGGCTACAACGCTGGGGTTGGGTTATGGTTGGCAAATTAATCCTCGCAACAAGGAAGTATTTTTTCACAGTGGTGTAGATTTGTTAGCTGCTGTGGGTACTCCGGTAGAGGCGATCGCACCTGGTACTGTAGTATTTGCTCAAGAGCAAGGTAGTTATGGTCAATTGGTGATTATTAACCACAGTGGTGGATTGCAAAGCCGCTATGCTCATCTTGCTAGTATCAAGGTTAAGGTCAATCAGCAAGTTAAAACAGGTGATGTATTAGGTACGGTGGGAACGACTGGCGAACCGACAACTCAACAACCACACCTTCATTTTGAAATGCGTTCTAGTTCATCCCAAGGATGGGTGGCGCAAGATCCCAAAAGTTATTTGAAGAAGTGAAGATTCTGAGTTAGATGAAATTGGCAATCAGTTCGGTTGTTTTCACAATGTGCATTCCAGCCTCAGCAAATCTCGCAAAAGCTGCATCTGCTTGTTCGGTATAGTCTACAACACCAGGAACGACAACCGGAGAAGAGGAATCTTCTAAGAGATAAACTTTTTTCGCCAGGGTAGCATCTACCTGTTTAATTTCTGTTAATAAATCATCAATTGTCCAAGCCACACAATGGCTTTTGGCTTGACCACCAATAATCACAGCATCAAATTCTAAAAGTTGCTTGATGAGTTTAGTATTTTTATGGGCAAGAGGAGATTGATCAAAGCCAATCAAAACTTCTGGACGCAATATAGAATAATTTTCTGTTAAAGCATTCTCACCTTTAAGTTCAAATTGAGTCTGACTTTGCCGCGCCATACAATGGAAAAATATTGCTTCTTCCACAGCCGAAACTAAAGCATGACCAATGCCACCCAAAATAGAATGGTAAGGCCAAACAATCAGGGGATATTTACCATCTTGACTGAGTTGTTTAACGTAGTGATAGGCTTGTTTTTCTAATAATTTATAGTTGCCATGAGTAATGCTATGGGCAACTGCGGGGTTAACTTGCCAAACACCTTGTTCAATGTCTGCGGGAGTGATATTAGTGGCGGCTGGTATCGGGTGTTGCCCTTGAGAATTCACCCAAAAAATCGGGTGAAAAATTTGCATTGCTGTATGTGTATCGAGGGTAGGAATAATTGTGGTAATTGTGCCTAAATTACGATAAATAAATTCACATAATCTTTGATTATCTTCTACGGCTGCATTGCCAGATTGACCACCGACAAATAATTCAAATCCGGGAATACAAAAGGTATTTTGAACATCAATTAAGAGTAGGCAAATGCGAGTTTTGTCTGACGCTGATGGTGGAATATTATATTGCTTTGCCCAAGTTTCGGCGGCGCTTGCACATTCTTGGTAAGGGACGCGCCAGACTTCGCCGACTTTATCAGGGTGGAAGTGCGGGGGAATTGGTAGTGTATGTAGAATTGTATTCATATTTGAGCCTGTGGTAGTTGCTGCGATCGCATTTCTGCTGCTGTGATAGCCGAATCTTGTCAGAAAGTCAACCAAGACAAATGCTGATTGAGTATGTATCTAAAACCCTTACACCCCTACACCCAGTCTCTACAGAAAATCTTGGTGCGTAAGTTTTATGAATATGAAATAGGCAAGGTGAAATAAAACGTACTACCTTCACCAAGAACACTGCTTGCCCAAATACTACCACCATGTTGTTTGACAATACTTTGACAAATTGCCAAACCGAGGCCTGTTCCGCCTTTAGCACGCGCATCCGAGACATCAACTTGTTCAAAACGTTCAAATATTGTTTCTAGTTTATCTGCGGGAATACCTCTACCTTGGTCTTGGACTTGAAATAGTACCCAGTCGGCTTGCGCCTGTGCTGATAAAGTAATGACTGAGTTGAGGGGAGAAAATTTGATGGCGTTACTCAATAAATTCGTCAGGGTTTGGATAATTAAATCAGGATCAGCCCAAACGCAAGCAGTGGTGGGTTGAACAGTAATTGTAACGGCTGCTGCTAGGGCTATAGGTTGTACTTCACCGACGGCGCGTTGCATCAAATCAGCCGCATTGCAGACTTGTTTGATTAGTTGGACTCGCCCAGAAGATAAACGCTCCAAGTCTAAAATATCATTGACCAAACGCACCAGGCGATCGCTATTTGTTGCAGCTTGCTGAATCATCCGTTTGGCTTTTTCTGGTTTATCATCATAAATCCCCGTATTCAACAGCCCTAAAAATCCTTGAATAGCTGTGAGTGGAGTCCGCAGTTCATGACTCACAACCGAAATGAACTCATTTTTTATCTGTTCAATAGCTTGCTGTTCAGTCACATCTTGAATTTGTAGAACATAATAGAGTGGTTGATTTTGGAAATCTTGTACCAACGATAAACTCGTTAGCCCCCAAGCAATACGTCCGCCATAACACAAGTAACGTAACTGCGCTTGAAAACTGCGATTTTCATTACTCAAAACTTGCTCTATACCTTGTCTTAACTGATGTGCATCTTCTGGGTGAATTGAGTCAAACACACTCAAACTAAAAAACTCAAACTCAGCGTAGCCCAGCATTTCACCTAACATCGGATTAATTTGCAACCAGCGTTGATCTAATCCCAACAGCGCCATCCCAATGGGAGCATTATAAAATGCCAAACGAAATCGCTCTTCACTCTCACGCAAAGCCAACTCGGCTTGTTTGAGGTCAGTAATATCTAGTAACACTCCATACCAGCAAATTTCACCATTTTCCCGGCGTTCTGGGCGGGAGTTGGCACGTACCCATTTTATCTTCCCAGAGGGAGTAATAATCCGCCATTCATGGGCAAACGGTTCTAGGGTTTTAAGACTTTGAATAGTTAGCTGATTATAAAGTAGCAAATCATCAGGATGCACTTGCTGATATGTCAATAAAGCATCTGCTAAAACTGTTTGGGGTGCTAATTCCTGAATTTCTGCCACCCCGGAACTGATATATTCATAACGCATTTCATTCGTAGCTGGATAATAAGCCAAGATATAAATCTGTGCAGGTGAAGCAGCTGCAATTTTTTGAAACCTTGCTTCACTTTTGACTAAGGCTGCTTCTGCAAGTTTACGCTCATCAATTTCTTGTTGTAATTTTTGGTTAACTGTTACTAATTGGGCAGTTCTTTTTTGAACACGCTGTTCTAGTTCCTCTTGTAGTCGCCTGAGTTGATTTTCCACTTCTAAGCGTTCGGCAATTTGCGCTTGTAATGCCTTGTTTGCTTCGCTTAATTGCATCGGACTAGGTAGAGCCAGTGCTTTTGGTACTAACGGTACAAGTTCTATGGCGGTAAATAATGAAACCAAAGCCGTTGCTGCTTTGATAATACCTGATAGCCAATAGGTAGGATGCCACAATGTCCAAATTTCGGCGATATGGGTTGTACCGCAAAAAATAATAAAAGCCGCAAATAACAAGAATATCCAATAAAAAGGTAAATCTTGCCGCTTACGAACAAAGTAGAACAAAGTCAAAGGAATCGAATAGTAAGCTAGGGCAATGATGGTATCAGAAATAATATGCAGCCAGACTAAACCCGGTTGCCATAAGTAACAGTGACCATGAGGAATAAATGAGCCGTTGCTAAATAAATTTATGATCAAGTCGTGCATGTCACACAAACCTAATGCTCGTACTTGGAAAAAAGGTGATCCCATTGTCGAACCACAAGGTGTGTATTGACTAGCGAATGGGGATTTAGTGATGAGTCGTGAGTGTCGTTGAAGAAGGCAGTGGTTCGACTACGCGGTAATCAAGCAAAGCGATGCACTGAGTTTATCGTTCGCGTAGCGTCTGCGGTAGGAGAAGTGTCGAGATTCACTAACCGGAGACAGGCTGGGGCTTTGCTGGAGTATAGTAGGCACTAGATGTAAGATGTGTGTTTAATTGCTTACCGATGTCTTCACTACCTTGACTACAGCTATGATGAGTGGGTGATTCCGAGCTTGCATCTGTACAATTCATCTCAGATTGATACAACGCCATAGTTCTTCAAGAAATCTTTGCAATTCCATAGGTAAAACCCCATAGTCAAGATGTATCCATAATTTTTAAGTAGTCGCAGGTGAGCAGGGGAAAAGAATTAAAAACCAATGAATTTGTGTCAGCACTCAGGATTTTGGGATAACACGCTTATCCTAAAGACAAGACGACGCGAAAACCGCAAATTCTTAAACCACCGTCTGATTCATTCCAACTGCGGCTGGCGCTACGACACAGTTCTGCGCCAAAGTTCCAAGAACCACCACGCAACACCCGCCGATTGCTATCACCGCCATCTTCCCAAACTCTTCCGTCTGTGGGTGCGCCTTGGTAGTTGTTGTGCCAAGGGTCAGCGCACCATTCCCAAACTAACCCGTGCATATCATACAATCCAAAGGCGTTGGTGACTTGAAAACTACCGACATCGGTGGTTTCTTTGCGATACCTGGTTTTGGTTTCCATGATGTAGGTATTGCTGTCGCTGTAGTTGACTAATTCGGTGGTAATTGTTTCGCCAAAGTGAAAGGATGTGGTAGTGCCGGCGCGACAAGCATATTCCCATTCGGCTTCGCTGGGGAGGCGGTATTCCCGTCCGGTTTTTTGTGAGAGTCTAACGCAAAATTCTACAGCTTCGTGCCATGAAACGTTTTCGACTGGGCGATATAGTCCTTTAAATTTGGAAGGGTAGGGGTTGAGGGTTTGTTTGACTTTGGGTAAGCCTGCAACAGCACGCCATTGTGCTTGGGTTATGGGATATTTACCCATAAAAAAGGGTGCGATCGCAACTCGATGTTGGGGGCGTTCGTCAGCATCGCCTTCAAAGTTGGGCGAACCCATGAGATATGTCCCGCCAGGAATGGCTAACATTTCTAAGGTGATGCCTTTACTTAATTCTTCCACAAAAAACTCAGATGTAGCGCGATCGCGGTTAACTTCTCTACCGCCTGTGTCTATCGTGACTACCTCAAATTCACAGGTTTGTAATGGCGGTAATGGTCGAATTATTTTTGGTTCTGTGGGTAATTTGAGCAATGTTGGTTGCGTGACTGGTGATTCAATAATTACTGTTTTGGCAGATTTTAAATCATTGAGAACTTCGGCTGCTGATTGATATCTGTCACTTGCTAAATGTTGCAGTAATTTATTGAGAATTTGCCTTAAGTCTTCGCTAATATAAATACCTTGTTTGTCTATATATTCTTGCCATAACCACTGACCATTCATGGCATCATATAAAGGGTCTTTAATCTGCCCGTAAACATCTTGAATGGGTAAACATTGAGTTAGTAACCGCACACAAGTTACACCCAAAGCATATAAATCACTGGCAGGACAAGCAAAACCAGCCATCTGCTCACTTGGAGCATAACCCATTGTATAAATCACTGTTGCTTGTCTGGCTATACTGGTTTGTGTAACTTGTTTAGCACCACCAAAATCAATTAATACTAATTTGCTATCGTGATCACGGCGAATAATGTTTTCTGGTTTGATATCTCGATGAACAACATTACAATTATGAATAAATTCTAATACTGGCAATAAATCAGTTAAGATTTGCCGGATTTTTTCTTCGTTAAACTGCTGTTCTTTAACTTCTTCTACAAGTGTTCTACCTTGAATAAATTCTTGGACTAAATATAAACTGGAACCTTGGGCAAAGTAAGCCAATAATCGCGGAATTTGGCTGTGATTTTCTCCTAGTTCATACAGCCGGAATGCTTCTTCTTTGAAGAATTCTGCGGCTTTTGTACGTTGTCCGGTTCCTTGAATTTGCGGAAAGAACTGTTTAATGACGCAAGGTGCATCTAGTCTATCTGCATCTTCGGCTGCGTAGGTTTTGCTAAATCCGCCTTCGCCTAATAGTCTAATGACACGGTAACGGTTTCGCAGCAGTTTACCAAAACTGCTTTGTCCACAACTTATGCAAAATCTATTGCCGTCAGCATTGAATGGATTTGAACAATTGGGATTTTGGCAGATTTGCATAACGAGGAGGAGGTAGCATCTTGTCCAAAGTTAGCCCCAATATTATCGAATTCAGGACTTACGCACCAGGATTGTTTATGAAGATTGGGTGTAAGGGTGTAAGGGTTTTAGATATATACACACGCCACTTGGCTCAAGTCGGGAAACCCGCCCACTCCAGTCCCTGCACCCCTACACCCTCGCCAAAACCCTTGATTTTTCGTTTTTATGCGTAAGTCCTAGAATTGAAAACCGATTTCTAGACAAATAAATATTAACTCAATTTCATCTGCATATATACTTGCACCAAAAAATACAAATGAGAAGAGTTTATTTATTTGTCGCTTTGTGTTGGGTACTTTTGAATTTTGAGAATGAATGATAGCACTAATTCCCATTCCAAGAGGAATGATAATGTGGGAATATTGCGATTGTCAAGGGTATTTAATGTTAGATGTAAGTACAAATCGAACTTGTGGAGATTTTGTAATAATTGATATATTTGGCTGAATTTTTAAAGTTAGCTTTGGATACATTTTGCTATACCTGATTTCTTAAATAAATCGGGTATATTCTTGTACATTCACTGCTTTCTTTCTCCCAAAATCCGCATAAATTCAGCTATAAAAGCAACAATAGCTGATATGGTAATTAACAACATACTGAGAGCATTTATATCAGGTTTAACACCAGTTCTAATCCGGCTAAAAATTTCCATTGGTAAAGTGTTATAACCACTACCAGCCGTAAAACTGGCAATTAAAAAATCATCTAAACTCAGTACAAAAGCCAGCAAACAACCTGCGATAATTCCGGGCATTAATTGTGGGACTAAAACTTTAATAAATGCTTGTACTGGTGTAGCACCTAAATCTAAGGCGGCTTCTTCTAAGTGGGGGTCTAAGTTATTCAGCCGTGAACCCACAACTAACCCGATATATGCTAAACAAAAGACAATATGGGCGGCGACAATTGTCCATAAACTCAAAGGAATAGCAAAGGCAGCAAGAAATACAAGAGTGGCAACAGCGATCGCAATATCAGGAATAATTAAGGGTAAGTAAGCTACACCACGATACAAACTCTTCCCAGGAAATTTATACCGCGCTAATCCTACCGCCATCAAGGTTCCCAACACGGCGGAAATTCCCACCGCACAAAAGGCAACGATCAAGCTATTGTTCAAGGCTGATAAAATGCGATCGTCACTGAACAGTTTACGATACCAATCCAGAGTAAATCCTTGCCAGGTAGCACTATACGGTGACTGATTGAAACTATAAAAGCCTAATACTAGTATAGGCAAGTACATAAAAATATACATGATTACTGACAAAACCGCCTGCCATACGACACGCGGTTTTTTTTGTGTGGAAGAAATATTCATCTTCAGATTTTAGTGATTTTCTATATTTTCATAGTGTATTCGATTTAACCCAAAAGTCAAAAAATTAGGGTGTAAGAGGAGTAAGGCGTTCAATCTACCATATTCATTGGGAGGCCTCAAGCTTTGGTGTCGTTACCTTTATCTTGTGGTTTCCCCTTCTTTTTTTCTACCCCATCTCACATAAGACGTATAATATAACCTTTATATAATATTTTTTTCATCAATCAAATATTATTACTCAAGGCTATAACTGCATTTTGACCGCCGAAACCAAAGCTAAAACACAAGATATTTTGAATTGAACTTTGTTGAGCATTCATCACAAAATTTAAATCAAATTCTGGTTGCTGCAAGCCAACACAAGGTGGTAAAACTTGCTGCTGCAAAGCTTTGAAAGCAAAAGCAATTCCTAAAGCACCAGAAGCGCCGAGAGTGTGTCCTGTCGCACCTTTGGTGGAACTGATTGCTACTGTTTTAGGAAATAACTGTTGGATGATTTTGCTTTCAATTTTGTCGTTTAACTGCGTAGCTGTACCGTGGGCGTGAATGTAATTTATATCATTTGGTGTGAGATAACTGCGTTCTAGACATTGTTTAATTGCTGCGATCGCACTTGTTCCACTTGGTTCAGGTTGATTGGTATGATAAGCATCGGCTGTTAAACCAAAACCCAAAATTTCACCATAAACTCTCGCTTGGCGTTGCTTGGCTAACTCTGCTGATTCTAAAACCAACACCGCCCCACCTTCACCCAAAACTAAACCTTCGCGCTGCACATCAAAAGGATAAGCACCAGTTTTGGCTAAAGCATTCATCTGCTGAAACCCGCAAATAGTTAGCGGTGTAATTGGTGCTTCAACTGCGCCAGCAATTACTCGTTCACATTGGCCAGTTTGAATTAACAAAGCAGCTTGGGAAATCGACCAAATCCCCGTAGCACAAGCCGCCATTGGTGCAGCAACTATCCCAGTAGCCCCAATTTGTCTAGCAGTTGCGATCGCATTCATCTGGGGTAAAATATCTAACCAATCTTCTAATGCGTAATTGCTATCTTTGCCATTCATACCCCTAGCTAGAGATTCCCACGCACCTTGATAACTGCGACTCGAACCAATCACTACAGCACAGTCAGGTAATGGAGGATTCAACCCAGCATCTCGTAACGCCGAAGCAACAATTATCTGAGTCAGGATTTTTAACTCAGATGGTTGTTTACCAATTAAGCCGAGAGGAACTGATTCAAGTTCTGCAAACGGTTGCTGATATTGAATTCCTGACTTACCTGCTAACAAATTTTGCCAGCTATCTTCCAAGTTTGTGCCTAAAGCAGAGACTAAACCAATACCAGTGACAACAACCTTAACCAATTTTCTGAGTCAGAAGCGGGATGATGAAAGTATAAAGTGTGTAGTCTGAAGTCTGAAGTGTGACGTAATACATTTTTGAACAAGATAACCCAGAGGTACAGCAGGGGACAGGTGAGAGGTGACAGGTGACAGGGTTAGAAGTCTTTTATTGTCTATAGTTTATCGCTTACCGATGCCCTAACTACCTTGGCTACAGCTATAAAAGTGCGACTAAATAATTGATAAACATATCTCTCCCTTGTCTTCCTTGTCTCCCTTGTCCCCCTAATCCCCATACTTCTATCGGCTAATATCTGGGTCTAAAACGATATACGAACCAGACTCATCAACGTGATAAGTCCAAGACTGACGACGCACTCGCACAATTACTTCCCAACCTTCGATGGGGTCAAATTGCTGGGTACAAACTTCGCCAAAGTTGAACACACAACGATTACTAAAGGTTTTGCGGGTGGCTTGAGTAATTCTTAAATCACTCACATCTTCACCAGAACGCCGCGCTGCATCTCGTAAAATTTTATCTACGATCGCTCTTGGTAATTCATAGTTGTTATCTGAACCAGAATTGGTAATATCGGGATCTAAAACGATTTGAGAACCAGATTCATTACTGTGATAAGTCCAAGACTGACGACGCACTTGCACAATTACTTCCCAACCATTGATGGGGTTATATTCTTCGGTGCAGATTTCGCCAAAGTTGAATACACAACGATTACTAAAAGTTTTGCGGGTGGCTTGAGTAATTCTTAAATCATCCACATCTTCACCCGAACGCCGCGCCGCATCTCTTAATATATTGTTGGCGATCGCTCTGGGTAATTGATAACTGTTATCTGAATTTGAGTCGTCAATTTGCGGATCTAAAACAATCCGTGAACCCGATTCATCAACATGATAAGTCCAAGACTGTCTCTCAACTCTAACCACCACTTCCCATCCTTGAATCGGGTTATATTCTCTAGTACAAACTTCCCCAAAATTAAATATGCAAGGATTACTAAAAGTTTTACGGGTAGCTTGAGTAATTCTTAAATTACTAGTGCTGACACCAGAACGACGGGAAGCATCTTGTAAGATGTTATTTGCGATCGCTCTGGGTAATTGATAGCTGTTATCTGAACCTGAATCAGTACTATTGGGGTCTAAAACAATTTGAGAACCAGACTCATTGCTGTGGTAAATCCAAGACTGTCCCTCAACACTGACAATCACTTCCCAACCTTGAATCGGGTTGTATTCCCTAGTACAAACTTCCCCAAAATTAAATATGCAGGGATTTCCAAAAGTTTTGCGCGTAGCTTGAGTAATTCTCACCTGATTAGTTGCGACTCTAGCACGCCGAGCCGCATCACGAATGATGATATTAGCAACTCCCCTTGGTAAACGATTGGTACGATTGCGAAAATGGTCTGGTAAGCGTTGCGAAAGTTGTACCGACTCACCAAGTGGCGCAGCTTCCGCCAAATAATTACCCGTAAATCCCTGTCCAAAAGATAGCAAACTAGTTAAAGCCAAAGTCAAAGCAACACCTCTGGGAAACTGACTGGCGCTGCTGATTATGGCAAATAACTTTATATTTGATTTCATACCGTCATACCTGCATAAGTAAAAATACTTTTTTCAAAAGTCAAATTTTGCGACGTTTGACTTTTGCGTAGCTATTCTCAGTGGGTTGACGGATGACAAAGGTTGATTGTTGCTGATTCTTGGCAATCTTCCGGGGCGCTTTATTTTCTCAGATACGAAGATATTTTTTGTAGATAGATTCAAACCAAGTGATTTTCAGCCGAAAACATTATGATTCAGGTTTAGGAAAAATCCAGGATTTGAAGAAGAATTTCGGGTTCTCAATCGTCCAAAACCTGGAAATTCCTACAACATAAGCCCTCACACCCCTAATTCCCCTGTAGTCTCACACCCCTGTTCCCTGATCACCAAGGTGTTTGGTAAATTATATACAGCGCAGATATTTATCTAGCGCCTGAATTTTTGCCAGGCAGCTGTTACTACCAAAAATTGTTCACCCAAACCAACCTAAATACCACCTTTGTCCAGCATCTATGCTGAAGTCCGTACACAGTAACATTTGGCATCAAAACCTCATCCAGTCTCAGGTTGACGGTTTATCGGGTCAAAATGTTATAACGTCTTCAATTCTAGATGCAAAATGGGAACACTAGCTCATAACTAGTGACTCATGCTTGGGAAAAATTCAACTTGGTTTCTAAATTCAAAGCCGAGCGAACAAAGTTGATAAGCAATGCTGAACTGAGCATCGCTGAGTATCTTTAGGTGGATGGGTCAAGAGTGATGAATGAAGCGGACACCTCAAACAACAGGGCTGTGATGGAATCTCTCAATTCTGCTAACTCGCTACAACCAGAGCCAACAAGCTGTCCTTTTTATGCAGTTGTGCCTTCTGAAAATCTGGCTATTAGGCAATTGCCACTCCTAAAACCAGCAGAAGAAACACCACAAGAGCAGCTAAATTCTGAATCTGTGGAAAATGTTACCCCAGCAGACTGGGTAGCAGAACCGAACAGTGAACAACAAGCAGTCATTGATGAGGAATTCCAGAAACTGCTGTTGTTAAATGAAGAACTGCGTACAGCTAATAATGAATTGTACGAACAAGTCGAGCATTTTAAAGATGAATTAGCTGAGTCAGAAAAAGCTTTGCAATGGCAAAAGAGGCGCTCTAGCGTCACTGAATCAATGCTGAATCAGCAAGCTCAAGAACTAATTGCAGCCCAAGAACAAATTCAGTCACTCTTTCAACAGTTAGACGCTACAGCACAAACCGTTCAACGCCAAGAAACTCTGATTGAAACTTACAAAGCACAGCTGCAAATTAGTCAGCAACGTCTCGCCCAGTTAGAACGAGAATGTGCTTTATTGCAAACTAACTATCATGACCAGTCTCAACAAGTGTTGCAGTCAGAAACTACCTGTCGAGAGTTGCGGACTCGCCTGATGCGCCAACAGCGCCAAACCCTGCAATTTAAAGCAGCTTTAGAAAAATGTCTCGAACCACCCACTCCTAACGACGACTCAGCCGACGAAACCACAAATCATACTTACAACAGCACTACTAAGCAAAGCCGATTTTCCAGAAAAGCTCGGTCTTTATTTCCTAACGTACAACCGATTAGACCTTGGTCAGCAGAACCAGAATCGCCGGCGGAAAATGTCGCTCATCCTTGGGGTGAATCTTCTGTACCACCCGCATCCAGCTATAGTCACCCCACTCCCCAACCTGCATCGCCTTGGAACTGGCCGACTAAGGAAGAAACACCTGCAACTACTGAACCTGATACTTCCACAGAACCCGATGATGAGCCAATTACCTCCGAAACTGTTTCATCAGGAGATTCATCAGCCAAGCTAGATGAGCAAATAGATAGTCTCATCCAAATGTTTTTTGCTTCCCAGGCGGGAACAACACCACCTACTAGTAGTGAAACGAATGTTACTAGTAATCAAGCTGAAAAACCTCTGTGGGAAGGCTGGGCAACAGATGAAGCATCGCCAGAAACTACCCTAGAGCAGCAATTGGCAGCATTAGAAACAGAAAAGCATCCACCGATTACTGTACCTAGTTCAGTAATTGAAGAGTCAACAATTTTACCAGATAAAAATTCACCAATTTCTTTCACTGTACCGTTGACGAAAAAGACAACAGAAGAAGCAGAAAATTTTTGGTCAGAAACTACACCACAAAATACTGAGGAACTATCAGAGACAGAATTACCGCCAGAAACTTTGGTTGATTACAGCAATGATGCTCAATCACCCTCACCCGTGGTGTATCCCCAGCGTCCACCCAAGGGACGTAAATCGTTAGCATCTGTAGAATTGCCAAATTTTCGTCCTAATAGCTAAATGTAGTAGGTGACAGGTTTTGTGGTGTCTTAGTTTGATTGTTTAGATGACAGTTAAGATATTAAGTAGGGTGTTGCGATCGCACACCCTACTTATTTTTCTTGAGGCTAAACAAATTCTAGATTTGCCATCTCAAGTACAAATATCCCAAGAATTATTGAAACAATTACGATAAAACCGTCCTGCGGCCTCCTGCCTTTGTTAAGAATTACGAATTGGAATTACCGCTTCTGGGTTGATGGTGGATGTTTGATTGGGCGATCGCGGTTTACCTGTAGTAATTACGTAGCGTAGTGCTAATAATTGTAACCACAATCCTGGGTTTCGAGGTTCGAGCCAAGGTTGAATTTGTTCCAGGAAGCGTGGAAACCAAGAACTCAACACCGCACTAACTAAAGCATATTTACTAAAGTTAAAATAACTACCCAGCCATCTGAATAAATCTTTAGGGCCAGCTAGTTCCCAAATCCACAACAGCAAGGCGGGGTTTTTACGGGCGGCTTTGAGTGCGAGGCGGTTAAAGGTGAACCAATCACATCTATCTTTGATGAAATTATCCGCAACCTCTGGCGGTTCACTGGCTAATAACCCAAAGAAAGTATTCAGCATCGAGTTAATGCGCTGGGGTGAAATGAATTTCCCTGTGGGAACCATCATCCCTTTAGAAAATAGCCAAGTAATTGAGACATTGCTTTGATAAGCGCGAATTTGGTTGAGGTGACGAAAACTTAATAAGTCATGCTTGAGGGCTGTATCTAATAAAGTTGTCAACCGTTCTAAGTTTCGCACCAAAGAACCAAAACCTGTAAATACCAAGGGAGATTGTAAAGAAGCCGCATCACCGATCGCAATTAATCTATCAAAGGCAACTTTGCGATCGCTACCATTCACACTAAAATGCCCTGGAATATAGCCAAATGTCGGCTTTTTCCACACCAATTTATCCAGATCGCAGCGCCGATACTCTGGCAAAATTGTGAAAAAATCCTCATACATCTCCAACAGAGAACCGGGATTGTCGGGGTTGACTTCGTGGTAGTGAAACAAATAAATGGTTAGTTCCTCACCCGCGCCAGGAAACAATTCCCAAATCAACTGTCTCCCCCGCGAAATATCGCCGTGACTGTACAGCACATCACCATATTGAGAATCCCAAACTTGTGGTTCAAATCCGCCATCAACCACTGCACCCACAGTTGGACAAACACTATCAAAAGCCCTACCACCATTTAATTGCCATGCAATTGGTGAAGCGGTTCCCATTGCATCAACTAACAACCGCCCAGTGGCTTGCTTTTCGGTTTGGCTGGGTAAATGCTGAACTGTAGCGACAACTTGAGAATTATCAATATCGGCGCGGAGAAATTCGGTTTCGTCCCAAATCTCACCGCCAGCCGCCCGTAGCTTCTGTCCGCACAGTTGCAGCCATTTTTCGGAATCTAGGGCAATATTCAAGACTGTGGGCGTGTGGAGAATTGGCGATCGCAATTTTGGCGGATTATTCCCATCAAAAAATTTATTAAATCCGTCTTTATATTCCCTGACAATAATGCTTTCTAACTCGCTGCTTGTCACCAAACCCAGATTTAATAAGCTTTGCAATTCATCACGCGAAATATTCCATTCGCGGTTCATCTTGCCAAAAGGCAAACGTTCCACCAACAGCACTTTATATCCCAATTTAGCCATCACCGCCGCATGAACAACCCCTAATGCGCCACCGATGTAAATCAAATCGTAATCTAATTTGGGATTTTGGCTTTGAGATTTTGGATTGGTAAACACTACCTGACGCGGCGCTTGGGGATGACGCACACCTTCACGCCAGCGTTGTTCCCACCAATAGGCGCGTGTGAGGTCGTATTCCCCATTCGGCATTTTCTGAAAATATTTAACCGTGAGTGGGTAATCAGATGCTAACGCTTCAAAAATTGATTGTTGGGATAAATCAATCACCGGTGGCTTGGGGTACTGATGGGGAAAACGCTGTCTAATTTCTTTCTTTAGGCGGAGTAAAATCTCCTTCTCTTGAGGGAAAGGCTGATCTGACCAACGGAAGACCTTTAAATAAGTAGTTCTCTGGACTGACCACACAAAAATTGATAGTTCTGTCGGTAATTTTTCGGAAATAGTCTGGTCAGATGCTGTATAGTCTGTAGGTAATTTCAGGCAAAAGCCATCTGGAGTCAGTGATTTTTCGCCAAATCCTGGTTGAAAATCCACTTGTAGCCATTGACGTACTGCTGTTGTGTCTGGAATTGGCACTTCTAAATAAAGGACTTCTTTCATGTTTCGTTGACATCTCCGCTTAAAATACTCATTTCGGCAGATTTATTAACTGCGAAAATTCCTGTAGACTCCGCCCTATTACTCAAATAAAGATTCTGTAAAGAACTTTTAATAATTTGTCAATTTTTTTTTCCATTTTGTAACTTTGTAAACCCACGCCATGAATTATCCCATTCCAGATAGCCCCCAAGATATTCTTGCGTTACAACAAAAGCCCATTGATGAAGAACTTGTAGCTTCCGCGATCGCAGGAGTAATTAAAATTGTCCGTTCTCAAGGTAAATCTTTAGAAGACTTAACCGCACAAGTCCTCGAAGATGATCCATTGCTAGATAGACAGCAACGCCGTTGGCTAAGTCAACTGCTCGCTCAAGCCTGGGAGAGTTTTACTTAAGGCGGTAGGCTACGCCCACCAACCAAGTCAGGGGGAAGATTTTTACTCAGCACTCTAACCTTGCACTCCTGATAACTAAATTAATACTATTTCGGCATAGGTTGGGGAAGCACTTACGTGGGCGGGTTCCCCAACTTGAGGCGACTGTCGTTAAAGTGGCGTTAAAGCGTAGCGAAACTCAATATTCTTGCCTAACTTGCTATTAACTGAACTGTATTGATTGAAAGCCCACTATTTGCCTAAAGCAGTCCAATTACCAGAAGGAACAAACGCCGCCCAAAATTGTGGTTCGCTATACTCTTGACTATTGAGCAAATCCAACTGTGCAGACCGTAAAGCCTCATGTCTCCCCTTTCCGGCTTGCAAATTTTGGTAATACTTCACCATCAATTCCTTTGTCGCCGTATCATCCACCAGCCACAGACTTAAAACTTGAGTTTGCGAACCAGCAATTACCAAAGCCCGACGCAAACCATAAACACCATCGCCAACTTTCACATCACCATTACCAGTGTCGCAAGCAGAAAGTACAACTAATTGATTAGAACGCAAATCTAAACCCGCCACCTCCAACGCCGTCAGCACACCATCATCATTGTTATTTGTCGCTTGCTTGCGTTGATTAAACCCAGCCAACGCCAACCCAGAACGCAACAGTGGATTTTCCACTTCTAAAATCTTCGGTTGACTTGGTGTTAATTCCAAATCTGCTGAGGCGTTGAGATTTTGTTCCACATCAGCAATAAAGAAACCGTGAGTTGCCAAGTGTAAAATGCTAGGGTTTTGTAATTGTTTAACAGCCGTTTCTGTGGCATCTTTACCTAACAGTAACTTGGCATTTGGTAAAATCTTTTTAATCGCTGCGGCTTCCTCCTTAGTTGCAGGTAATGATTCAAATTCTAGGTTAGCTAACTCACCAGAACGGCGATTTTGGGAACCGCGTACACCAGATGGTTTGGCTGAGACGACAGTTTGGGTTTGGTTGTAGTCAATATCTGCCAATACCACAGGTGCAGAAGCATTTTTAACATTTGAGTTGAAACGCAACAAATCCCTTCCACTGGTGAGGTAAGAAAAAGCATAATTTTGAATTAAAAATTTATCTTGCTCATCTCTGAGAGCTTCAAAGGGAATTAATGTTAATTGCCCATCAGGCGAAATTAAAATATGACTGGCATCACCCAATAAAGGACGAATGGGTGCAATTAATTTTGCATCTAAAGTGCGGGCGAGTTTTTTAAATATTTTACCTGTGGCTAACGCTGCACGAAAATCTATGGCTAACTTATCAATTTCTGCGGCTTCACCCAAATCAACCCACTTCGGTTCACCAGAAGAACGCAACACCGCCGCCGCATAACGCGGTTTACCGTATTTTTGAGCATCTGTTTTAGCTTTGATATTATATGGTTGATATTGGACAATTTCTACCAAGGCTGCATCTTTAGGCATCTTGGCTTGAATTGCACTGAGTTCTACTGGTTGGGTTTGTTGACGAAATTCGGCACTTTTAACACTAATAGCTGCTTCTAACTTTTCTTTTTCGGCTTCCAGTTTTTCTAGTTGAGTTTTTAGGTTAGCGATTTGTTTTTCTGGCTGAGAGTAGATTAAGGCTGAGAGTTGCTGTTGTATTTGCAGCCATTGAGCGAATAACTTTTGAGTTTCGGGGTTTTTATCAAGTTTAGAGCGTAAGATTTGGATACTGTCAGCTACGGCATCTAACACCAGCCCTTTGCGACGGAGTACAGTAGTTAGGGCGAGAGATGCGGCTGTTGAATTATTGCGAGCTTCTTGTAGAGATAGGGAAACAGTTATATCAGTTGTTCCGCTAAAAGTTATGAGATAATCCTGTTTTCGTTGTTCAGAACCGACAGCAAAAATTAAATTGAGATTGTGTTCTTCAACTTCTAGTCCACGCTTCAAGAAATCTGTAGCATAGGTGATATTAGCTTGTGCTTGATACAGTAGAGCCAAATTATTCAAACTAGTAGCGACATCACGATGGAAATTACCAAGCACCTTATTTCTAATAGCCAAAGAGCGGAGATATAGTGTTTCTGCCTGCTGATATTTTCCCTGTACTTTATACAGAAGACCTAAATTATTCAAGTTAGTAGCAACTAATGGATGCTCTTTGCCCAAAACTTTTTCATAGATAGCTAAAGAGCGGAGATACAGTGTTTCTGCTTGTTTATATTTTCCCTGTACATAGTATAGAGCTGCTAAATTATTCAAACTAGTAGCAACTAATGGATGCTCTTTACCCAGTACCTTCTCTCGGATAGCCAAAGAGCGGATATACAATGGCTCTGCTTGTTGATATTTCTTTTGTGCGTCGTACAGCAATGCCAAATTATTCAAACTTTCTGCTACTAATGAATGTTCTTTCCCCAGCATCTTCTCTAAAATAGCCAGAGAGCGAAGATAGAGTGGTTCCGCTTGTTGATAATTGCCTTGTAAATAGTACAGTAATGCCAAATTATTTAAACTTTCTGCTACCGATAGATGTTCTTTACCCAGTACCTTCTCTCGGATAGATAATGATCTGAGATACAGTGGTTCTGCCTGTGGATATTTCTCCTGTTCTCGATATAGTTCTGCCAAGTTATTTAAAACAGTGGCAACGGTAGGATTTTCTGTACTTAGCACTTCTTTAAAGATAGCCAGAGAGCGAAGATAGAGTAGTTCCGCCTGTTGATATTTTCCCTGTTTTCGATATAGTTCTGCTAAATTATTTAAGCTAATAGCGACAACAGGATGTCTCTTACCCAGTATTTTCTCTCGAATAGCCAAGGAGCGCAGATACAATGGCTCTGCTTGTTGATATTTTCCCTGTGCATCATACAATATTGCCAAATTATTCAAGCTAGTAGCGACATCAGAATGTTCTTTTCCCAGCACCCTCTCTCGAATAGCCAATGCGTTTTCTGCTAATGGGATAGCTACACTGTATTTACCTTCTTGGTATAACTTAAGTACTTGTTGATTCAGTTCTGACGCTTCTTGTAAAGCTGCTTGCTCCTTGGCTGAATATGCGCGGGTTTGCTGTTGCGCTATTCCTGTGACTGGCACACTTAACAATAACCCTGTTGCGATCGCACCTGCTACCATCCAAGGTGCAAGACAAATACCCGCAGTATTAATCGCACTGAATAACTTTTTCACGGTCAACCTACAAGCTTGTATAAGTCAGTTATCAGTTAACAGTTAACAGTTATCAGGGTTTTAGTTGGAGATTTGACTGTTGTTAACTACCACTTTTTAGAAGTAAGGGACTTCAAAATATATTGCTGATTACTGTTGACTGTTTACTGATGACTGTTAAGTAAATCATGCCGGACTCAGCAATTTTCGCAAAGCAATTGTCAAAAAAATCAAAAACTCTCCTATTCCTCTCTGCGCCTTTGCGCGGCAGTCGCTTCAAGTCGGCAGAGCCGCCCAACGCGCTGCCTTGCCTCTGCGTGAAAAAATCTCACATCTCAAAACACCCAACACAGAAAATTTCCTGACACTTCCACCTCAAAGCCTCAACGTTAACCCTCAGAACCTCAACGTTCGAGTCAAAAGGCTGAAACTTTGCCTTCAGAACTCGAACGTTCATTCTTTGAACAGCAAATGTTAGGTTACTACCACTTATCTGCGCTTACGACATTGTAATGGATAGCGATTACCGCGCCAGGTTGTCCAACCCTCTGCGCGTCGAGTTTGACTGTTGTATTTCAGATACCAATCATCTTGTTCTGCGCCTAAATAACGAATACCTAAATCTTGTCTGCGGTTGCTAGAAAAACGTTTTGCTAAAGGAACCCACGCGCTACCGTTATCACTGAACCGCCCAATTAAACGCACACCAGAAGTAGTAGAGCAAATATTCCCATTGCAACTAGTTTGGGGGTCATCTACTACTTTCCATTCCATTCGGGCTGATCTACCGTCAATGTTACAATCCCAAAAACCAAAGAACCACTCACCTGCAACTTGACTAGCTTGAGTGTGACTAGATAATAACAATAAACCAGCAGGTGCGATCGCCAAGCCTAAAAGCCACTTTGTAATGTTTTTCATGATGCTTCACCAATACGGAAATTTAATCTGTACTTTTCATTTAATCTATATGTATCGGTCTTAGCGTTTATGCAACATAATTTAAGGCTTATACCAAATTGAAGAATGATTGCGACAAATGAATTGCTCAAAAGCTTACCAGTAAAGCCTGTCTCAATCCAAAATCTGTCTTGAAAAGTTTGCTCAAGTCGGGGAACCCGCCCACGCAACTTTTCGCAAAATCTAAAATCCAAAATGGTATTACGCACAAAGATTTTCTGTGGAGAGAGGGTGTAAGGGTTTTAGATAAATACACCCCTAAACCCTCTCTCCAAACCTGGATTTTTCGTTTGTATACAAGTCCTATGAACAACAAAAAAAGGGCAGGTAAATTACCCACCCTGGCAAATTAAGAGAATATGTTGGCTGTTGCGATTAACCCAACAATTGTTTAGCTTTAGCTAATACGTTATCAACGCTAAAGCCAAATTTTTCTAAACAAACGCCACCAGGCGCAGAAGCACCAAAGCGGTCAATGGTAACAGTATCGCCGTCAGTACCAATGTACTTGTGCCAGCCAAAACTAGAAGCAGCTTCTACAGCTAAACGCTTGGTGACAGCTTTTGGCAGAACAGATTCTTTATAAGCTGCGTCTTGTGCTTCAAATAAATCCCAAGCTGGTAAGGAGACAACACGTACTTTCTTACCTTCGGCTGTGAGTTTCTCAGCAGCAGTAACAGCAAGATTCAATTCTGAACCAGTACCAATGATGATTAATTCTGGTGTACCTTCAGAATCAACAACAGTGTATCCACCCTTAGCTACACCTTCAATAGATGTACCTGCTAAGTTAGGAACGTTTTGCCGAGTTAACGCCAACAAAGTAGGATCATTTTGTTTTGCTCTTTCAATCGCTACTTTGTATGCACCAGAGGTTTCGTTACCATCGGCGGGACGAATCACTGTCAAGTTAGGAATAGCACGCAAGGAAGCGAGGGTTTCGATTGGTTGGTGGGTGGGGCCGTCTTCACCTTGACCGATGGAGTCATGAGTCATTACCCAAATCGATCCTGCTAAAGACAAGGCAGATAAGCGAATAGCCGCCCGCATATAGTCGGTGAAGATCAGGAAGGTAGCACCGTAAGGAATCAACCCTGAATCATGCAAGGCAATACCGTTACAAATTGCGCCCATTGCATGTTCCCGCACACCAAAGTGAATGTTGGGGTTTTGGTATTGTCCTTTTTGGAAGTCGCCTTTACCCTTGATTTCGGTCAAGTTGGAGTGGGTTAAGTCGGCGGAACCACCAATCAATTCAGGTAAAACCGCAGCCAATTTGTTGAGGCAGGTTTCGGAATGTTTACGGGTGGGTAAGCCTTTATCTTCAGGGGTGTAGGTGGGGAGTACTTTATCCCAACCATCAGCTAGTTTGCCACTGATATAACGCTCAAATTCAGCCGCTTCTTGAGGATACTTAGCTTTGTAGTCAGCAAATGCTTTGTTCCAGTCAGCTTCGTAACCTGCACCGCGTTCTACTGCTTTGCGGGTATGGTTGAGAACATCTTGCGGAATCACAAATGGCTCGTTTTCCCAACCCAGATTTTTCCGGGTTAATTCTACTTCATCTCCACCTAAAGCTGCACCGTGAATCCCAGCAGTGTTGGCTTTGTTAGGAGAACCATAACCAATGGTGGTTGTCACCTTAATCATTGATGGTTTGTCGGTGACAGCTTTTGCTGCTTCAATGGCTTTGTGGATGGCTGCTAAATCGGTGTTACCATCTTCCACATGAAGCACATGCCAGCCATAAGCTTCAAAACGCTTAGAAACATCCTCTGTAAATGCCACATCTGTAGAACCATCAATAGAGATGTGGTTGTCATCATAAAGGGCGATGAGTTTACCTAAGCCCAAGTGTCCAGCCAGGGAAGCTGCTTCACCAGAAACACCTTCCATGTTGCAACCATCACCGAGAATGACATAAGTATAATGGTCAACAATTTTGGCATCGGGTTTGTTGAATTTAGCTGCCAGATGTGCTTCAGCGATGGCTAAACCAACTCCGTTGGCAATACCTTGTCCTAAAGGGCCAGTGGTAACTTCTACCCCTGGGGTAACAAAGTTTTCTGGGTGTCCAGGGGTTTTAGATTCCCACTGACGAAATTGCTTGATATCTTCGATACTTACACTGTCATAACCTGCTAAGTACAGCAGTGCATACTGTAACATCGAGCCATGACCAGCCGACAAGACAAAGCGATCGCGGTTAAACCACTTGGGATTTTTGGGGTTATACCGCATGAAGCGATCCCATAGCACAAATGCCATTGGAGCAGCGCCCATCGGCAGCCCTGGGTGTCCCGATTTTGCCTTTTCTATAGCATCGACAGCCAAGAAGCGGATTGAGTTAATACACAGTTCTTCGAGGGATTGGGTTGCAACAGCCATAATAAGATTGTTTTTAACGACGGGTTAGCACTCTGCGATCTTCTCATTTACCGGGGTTGTTAGAACAGTTAACAGTTAACAGTTATCAAAATAGAATTTACTACTGCTCTGAACTGATTACTGATAACTGATAGGTATTCCCCTACCGTATCCTCATCATCCCATTCCCGATTGGCGATGGACAAGCGGGATCTCCTGAGTTTATGGTAATTAATCGACCTGAGAATATTGGTTATGCTGAACCCTTGGTTCAGCTGGGAATGATATCTATGATACTTTTGTCTGGCAAATCTGAGGAGAAGTACGAAGTGTGAAGTATTAATCCTACACTTATTACTCATTACTCATCACTCAGTACTCATTACTCATCACTCAGTACTTTTTGAAGACTAAGGTAACATTATGACCACCAAAGCCAAAGGAATTGGACAGCGCCACTTCAATGGTTTGGGCGCGGCTGGTGTGAGGCACATAATCCAAGTCACACTCAGCGTCAGGATTTTCGAGATTAATGGTTGGGGGAATTTTTTCGTTGGCGATCGCCAATACAGTTGCAACGGCTTCAATACCACCAGAACCACCCAACAAATGACCTGTCATTGATTTTGTAGAGCTAACCGCTATTTTATAAGCATGTTCGCCCAAGGCTTTTTTGATGGCTTTGGTTTCGTTGGCATCGTTGGCTGGAGTACTTGTGCCATGCGCGTTGATGTAGGTTACTTGTTCTGGGGTAATACCTGCATCTTTGAGTGCTAGTTGAATGGCTCTAGCTGCACCTTCACCACCGGGAACCGGGGAGGTCATGTGATAAGCATCACAAGTCATCGCATAACCAATCATTTCCCCATAAATGCGTGCGCCACGACTGAGAGCGTGTTGCAGTTCTTCTAAAATTAAAATTCCCGCACCTTCACCCATGACAAATCCATCGCGATCGCGATCAAAGGGACGGCAAGCATGAGTCGGATCATCATTGCGGAAAGACAAGGCTTTACAGGCAGCAAATCCGGCTAAAGATAAGGGTGTAATTGCTGCTTCACAGCCACCACAAATCATAGCTTGAGCGTATCCTCCTTGAATCAGGCGAAAAGCATCCCCGATGGCGTTGGAACCAGCAGCACAAGCAGTCACGGTACAGTTGTTTGGCCCTTTTGCACCAGTGTGAATGGCTGTCAATCCGGCTGCCATGTTAGCAATCATCATTGGGATCATGAAGGGACTACAGCGATCGGGGCCACGGTTCAGGTAGACTGTTTGCTGGTCTTCTAATACCTTAATCCCACCTACGCCAGAACCAATGACCACCCCTATCTGTTCTGCGTTTAGCTCGTTAATTACCAGATTTGCATCCGCTAATGCCTGTTTTGCTGCTGAAACCCCAAACTGTGAAAATCGATCCATCCGCTTGACTTCTTTGCGCTCTAGATAAGCATGTGGATCGAAGTTTTTGACTTCACCAGCAATGCGACAATCATGGCTGGACGCATCAAAATGGGTGATGTAGTCTATACCATTGCGTCCACTGACTAATCCTTCCCAATATTCAGTCGGTGTGTTGCCAATAGGTGTAATCGCGCCAACACCAGTTACCACAACACGTTTACGTATATAATCTGTCATGACTCAGTTAAAGGTAGCGAGAAAGCTGCAAATGAGAGTGCTGAGTGCTGAGTGCTGAGTTTTTAAGTAGGAAGACTAAGTGAGAAAGATAAAATAATTCTTAACTCTTGACTACTCAGCACTCAGCACTTTTGACTCAGCACTTTCTTAAGCGGATGTGGCAACTTGATTGTTAATGTAATCAACCGCATCTTGGACTGTCAAAATCTTTTCGGCGGCTTCATCAGGAATTTCAATCTCGAATTCTTCTTCAAAAGCCATAACTAGCTCGACGAGATCCAGGGAATCAGCACCTAGATCATCGATAAAATTAGATTTGGGAGTAATCTTTTCCTCGTCAACACTTAGTTGATCAGCGACGCTTTTCTTGACCTTTTCAAAAGTATCTTTTTGGCTCATACAATAAAATTCCTTGACCAGTTGCTATTAGCCGCTCTTGATGAGTGACATGGTTTTTGAGCATATACATCTTATCGGAAAGCGCGATCGCCCGTATACTACCGAAGTATTTTCTTCTCGAAAACTTTTTCCCTAGCCCCCCAGGGTTAGATCAGGTAGTATGACAATTTTGGCGATCGCCTACACTGTATAAATGCTTCTACTTACTAATTGTTACTATTTTTTTGACTAATGTCCAAATAAATTCCTAGTGCCGAGTGTTGTGTAACAAACAAGACTAGCCTCTAGTCCCTAACCCCTAGTTCCTTTTATTTTTATGATTACTTCAACGCTGAAATACGCTTACTTTCCAGGTTGTGTCGCCCAAGGTGCTTGTCGAGAACTGTATCAATCTACCCAAGCCCTCACGCAAGCTTTAGGAATTGAATTGATTGAACTCAAAAAAGCTGCTTGCTGTGGTTCCGGCACATTTAAAGAAGACTCCCAATTGTTGGAAGATACTGTCAACGCCAGAAATATTGCTTTAGCAGAATCCTTAAATCTTCCACTACTCACTCATTGTAGTACCTGTCAAGGTGTCATTGGTCATGTTAATGAACGCCTAAAAGATTGCCAAAATAGCAATCCGACTTATGTTGAGCAAGTAAATGGCTTACTCAAAAAAGAAGGTTGTTCGCCTTATCAGGGCAGTACAGAAGTAACACATTTGCTTTATGCTTTGGTCAAAGATTATGGCTTGGAGGAAATTAGCCAGCGCGTCACCCGCAAGTTAACCAATTTAAAATGTGCGGCTTTTTACGGTTGCTATCTGTTGCGTGGACAAAAAACCATGCTATTAGATGATCCTTTCCAACCAGAAGCAATGGAAAATGTGTTTCGGGCTGTGGGTGCAACACCAATTTATTATCGTGGTCGCACCCAATGTTGTGGCTGGCCATTGGCTAGTTACGCCACCAATGAATCTTTTAAAATGGCAGGAATGCACATTCAAGAAGCCATAGCAAATGGGGCTGATTGTTTAGTGACACCTTGTCCTTTGTGCCATTTAAATTTAGATTCCCGTCAACCAGAAGTAGAAAAAGTCATTGGCAAAAAGTTAGGTTTGCCAGTATTACATTTACCGCAGTTAATTGCTTTAGCACTAGGAGTTAAACCTGAAGAACTTGGGTTAGACAGACATATTGTTTCGACAAAACCAGTTTTAGAAAAATTGGGATATTGATCATTGATCAAGGTAAAAGTAAAAATTATTTTCTTTTTCTTTTTGACCTTTTACTTTTGCCTTGTTGTACTACCACACCTATTTTCTGGTACAAGAGTCAATGGTCAAAAATCAAGGTTTTTTTCGACTATTGACCATTGACTATTGACAGGCTCAACGAAAAAAATCTGACAATTGCGTCAGTCCTATTACTTTTGCCTTTCTAATTACCACTTATTTTTGCCCTAATTGACGTTGTAGTTGTCTAAAAAACTGATACATCTCTGGAAAACGGCTGTAAATACTAGCTACTTTAAGATATACCTTATGAGGAACCGCAGGAGTGCCAGAGACAATATCTCCTGGGTCAACATTGTGCAGAACGCCACTTTGAGCCGAGATGGTTGCTCTATCACCAATTTTAGCTTGATTGGCAACTCCCACTTGTCCTGCTAAAATCACGCGATTACCCAATGTTACACCGCCAGCCATCCCGGCTTGACCGGCGATCGCGCAAGCCACACCAATTTGGCAACCATGCCCGATTTGTACTAAGTTGTCAATTTTGGTATCTTTACCAATTCTCGTCTCACCGACTGCTGGACGGTCAACAGCACTGTTACAGCCAATTTCTACACCATCTTCTAGTACTGTGTAGCCTGATTGTTCCATTTTGAACCAACCAGTGCGGGTAGGTACAAAGCCAAAACCTTCTGCACCAATCACAGCGCCACTGTGAACTACGCAATCTGCACCGATTTGGCTGCGTTCGTGAATTGTACAGTTAGCGTGTAAGGTAGTGCGATCGCCAATTTTGACATCTGGATAAATTACAACATTCGGATGAATAATCGCATAATTGCCAATTTCCACCCGTTCTTGTAATACTGCGTGGGGGCCGATGTAAACATCATTACCAATCTTTGCGGTGGGATGAATCACCGCCGTCGGATGAATTTCTGGACTGGGGCGATATGGTTGATAAAACAGAGTCAAAACCTTGGCAAATAAGAGTCTTGGTTCTTTTGTACTTACCCAAGGAATCCCACGTTCTTGGGCTTGAGTTTGCAAAGTTGGATCTTCGGGCAGAATTAAAGCACTTGCGTTTGTCTTATTAATTAAAGACGCAAATTTACTACCTTCGACATAACTAATAGTCCCAGTGATGGCTTCATCAATCGCTGCTATCCCGGTGATGTCTATATCTTGGTCTGGGTAAGTTATCAGACTGTTATTAGTGGTAATTTCCCTGAATTGGCTGATGATTTCGCTGAATTTCATTTTTTAGGTTGATTGAAAACTTGTCGCAAGCAAGATTATTGTCTCTACAGACTATCTTGGTGCGTAAGTCCTGTAAACAAGAAAATAGGGGATTTGCATCCCCCATTAATAAATTCTGAATTCTAATTCTAAATAGTGTATTTTTAATGGCATTCTTCGGCTGATGGCACTTTAGGTTGGAGATTCTGCCGCAACAGGACTTTTAATCGTTGATTATCTTCAGCCGTGATCGTTTCACCGTAGTGATGCAGCTGAAACAGTTGGCAATAACGGTTTTGTTTAGCACACATCAAACAACCGTAAGCATGATTACCATTTGTACCACAGAGTCGATGTCCCATGACTGGGCCAAGGGAAATATTGTGTTCACTGGCTACTGTGCTGAGAATAGAACGCAATTGCGACTCAAATTTTGCTGATAAAAGTTGTTTGCGCCCTGGTTGTGTACGATCCCATTGGGGTACTATCAAACCTTGTTTTAATAAACTCTCTTCAATTTCTTCCGACATGACAATCCCAGACAAAATTACATGATGGGCGACGTAGGGTAAAAGTGTACGTGCTAATTGCCACATCAACGCTTCATCAAACCACTGTTCTACTAAAGGACGCAGATACCAGCAGCAAGGAATACCCAGTTGGACTAAATCTTGTAACAGCCTGACTCTTCCTGGAATCGAGGCTTGTTCATAACCAGGTTTCAAAGGTGGTAAACTCACAAAAACTGTGACTCGCAGCGCATTTGGCCTGGCTAAGGTAGCTTTTAAACGTTCGAGAAATGCTTGACCTGGATGAACTTTGGTGGTGATGTAGACCATGTTGGCGGCTTGACGGTCAATCAGTGCATCGAGGATTGACAATACACGTTCCCGATGGGCTGGAATGAACGGATCAGAATAGTCACATAAGGAAATGGGATAGCCTTTTTGTCCTTCTGGGGTGGCAAAAATCCGGTCTAATAAACGATCAATTAGGTCAGCCGGGGTGACATTATTCTCAAAGCTTTCTGGATGATGATGCCATTCCCGGTCTTGGTGACAGACACAATAAGCACATTCAACCGGACAACGATTCTGGGCATCTGGGAGAAATGGATTCAGACTGAAGTATTTAACGGCACGTTCTTGAGATGGCATTCCTAATACGGGAAAGCCATGCAGCATATATTGACTGCCCTGCAATGTAATTTCAGACAGAGTAGATTGGTAGTTTGACATACACCCTTCAACAAAAAATGCGAAAAATCGCTTACTCTAGGGTGGCTGCTGCAAATGTGGAGTGACAATGAGAGAAATGCTTGAAAACAAGTATTATTTGTTACGGTTGATGTAGCATTACTGAAGTATTATTCCCACTTCTTCACAGTAAAACAAAGGATACAGTACTTAGATAGCTCACATTCGGGATTCTGTAGTTTTTATTAATTTTCTGCCATTGCTAAACCTGCTAAATAAGCCGTTGTCCAGGCACTTTGGAAGTTAAATCCACCTGTAATCCCATCAATATCTAAAATCTCACCGGCAAAGTAAAGGTCAGTAGTTAATTTACTCTCCATTGTTTTAAAATTTACTTCTTTAAGGCTAACCCCACCACAGGTAACAAATTCTTCTTTGAAAGCACCTTTGCCATTAATTAAGTATTTACCCTGGGAAATTTCTTGCACTAATTGATTTAGGGTTTTGTTAGGGATTTCTGCCCAACGAAGTTCCGTATTAATATCGACTCGGTTGATCAAGTATTGCCAAAGACGATGGGGTAAATCAATTCCTCGATGTAAGGCGATCGCTTTTCTTCCCCATTCATTTTTAACTGCTACAATTTTCTCCCGGACTTCTTCTTGTGATAAATCAGGTAGCCAGTTAATTGTTAAAGTGGCTTGATAACGATTTTCATACAACATTCTCGCCCCCCAAGCCGAAAGTTTCAACACCGCCGGGCCACTCACACCCCAATGGGTAATCAGCAACGGGCCTATTTGTTCTAAGGCTGGTTGTTGGGGAACAGACAGCCGCAAACGCACTGGATTCATACTCACACCGCTTAAAGCCCGCAAACTAGGGTCAGGAATGTTAAAGGTAAATAATGAAGGCGCGGGTGGTTCAATTTGATGACCAAATTCTTGGGCGATTTTATAGCCGATGGGGTTACTACCAGTGGCTAATAGTAGGCGATCGCATTTTAAAGTTTCACCTGATTTCAAATAAACTTCAAACTTAGTGCTGAGTGCTGAGTGCTGAGTCACCGAAGTTTGCTCAACGGGGGAAACCCCCGCACGCAACTTCTCGCTGAGTGCTGAGTTTTGAGTTTCAAGTGTTGTACACTGAGCGGAGTCGAAGTGTGAGTGCTGAGTGTTGGGTAATCGTTTCACTGAGACAACTGGTGTACCAGTCCGCAGTTCTACCCCATTGTCTTCAGCCGCATTCATCAAACACTGCACAATTGTTTCCGAACTGTCTGTCACCGGAAACATTCGTCCATCAGCTTCTTTTTTCAGTGGTACTCCGTGGTTAGCAAACCAAGAAATCGTATCTTTAGCTTGAAAGCGACTAAAAGCACCCCGCAAAGCTTTTCCACCTCTGGGGTAATTCGCCACTAAGGCGGCTGGTTCAAAACAAGCATGAGTGACATTGCAGCGTCCACCACCAGAAATTCTGACTTTGGCTAATGGTTGACGGCTGGCTTCGAGTAAAATAACACGGGCGTAAGGGTTGGCATTAGCACAAGCGATCGCACCAAAAAATCCCGCAGCCCCACCCCCAATAACGACAATTTGTAACGGTTGCAATTTTAAAGAATCTCGTTGATTAGTCAATGGTCAATGGTCATTTGTTCTTTTATCTTAGGGCTTACGCACAAATATTTTCTGTGGAGACTCGGTGTAAGAGTTTGAAATACACAACACAGTTCGGCTGAATTTCACCGCGTGATTTTTTGTTTTTATCCGTCATTTCTATACCTTGTCTCCCTTGTCTCCCTTGTCTCCCCTGTCTCTCCCACTCCCTACTCCCCAAATTACACTTCTACTGGTTCAAATTGGTCTTTTGTCGCCCCGCAAACGGGACACACCCAATCTTCCGGGATATCTTCAAATGGTGTTCCTGGGGCAATTCCCCCATCAGGATCACCCACTTCTGGATCATACACGTAGCCACAAACAGTGCATTCGTAAGTTTCCATTGTTTTCTCCCTGAATTTATTAAATGATTTTTGCAGGATGATTGAGGTTTTGCTTTAGCACTCAGTACTCAAACCTCCGCATTTTCTCTATATGGTGTTTATTTCTTAAAAAACTAAAATCAAATAAGTTGAAAAAGTTGTATTTCTACCAGCTTCGACAACCTTATTTCAGTAAAATCACATAATTTGCTGATTAGTTCTAGATTAGAAACGCCACCATGTTCTTTGGGCGAAATTGATGATTGCCACAGCGATCGCACCTAAAATAAACAACCAAATGATTCCACCAGGGAGAAAGGTCAGAAGCCCAAAACCCCTAAGAATCCAAATGGTAATGCCAATGCCTAGTAGCATTCCAAAAACTTGAGTTAGCCAACGATTTAAGGAAGATTGATTCATGGAATGTGCCTTTGATTCAAAATTTATTACACTTCTATAGTAATGCGGTTTGATTTTGGGAATTATCTTTATTAAGTAGCGAGTGGGGAGTGGGGAGTAGGAAATAAGCCTGATCTGGGTGTACTATATTTTTTCATAAATCAAATATGAATCCTATATATTTAAAAGTAGTGTTATTGTTATAGTTGCCGAAATTTAGATTTGATTAAATGTAATCAGCAATACGATTTTATAAGTGATTTCACAGAAAAATATCAGGAGATGATATTAGTTCCGGAAAATGGTGTTTGAAAAGTGGAACTAAATTTGAGTGGGTTGATCTTAAAGTCTAATAGACGTTGATTAACTTTAACTCTGGAAGTGTGGCAAAGTGAGGAGTGAGTAATTTAATATGGCTGCGTCTCATATTTCCGACCCAATTATTGCAGGTTTAGATATGCCTTGGAGCGATGACAAGCGAAGATTGTTAATGCAGGGCGAAATTTTGGTAGAAGCGCGATCGCATACGGCGTGGGGCGGTGCAGTTACTGCATGGATGTATTTACCGATGATGCGATCGCACGTATGGCAGCAACTCACTGACTACCCTCGTTGGGTGCAATATTTTCCTGATATCACCAGAAGCGAAGTTATGCACAGAGGTGAAGCAAAACGCCTGTACCAAGCAGCACAAAAAGCCTTTTTATTTTTCACAGCCCAAGTCGAAATTTATCTCAGCGTTGCGGAAGTCATTGGACAACAAATTCACTTCCGTATGGAAAAAGGCACTTTTGAAGACTTTAGCGCCTGCGTAGATTTAAAAGATTTTGGTAACGGCACTTTGCTGGCTTATAATGTCCAAGCCACACCCAATATTCCCATCCCTTCAATTTTTATTCAGCAAGCTATGAACTTTGAACTACCTGCAAATATGCGGAAAATGCGTCAGGTTATGTGTAAGCAGTAATCGCAATATTGACAACAGAATTAATTTAGGCTTCTGCATATAGCCCAGACCATATAAACGTCTGGGCTATATTTTTTATCAGTAGAATTTATTGCATAATAGCAAGCCTTAATTATTTTACAACAGAGACAGGGAATAGAGGTGTGTGAGTCATTGGAGATGAGTATATATGCTTTCTCTGTATTTCTGACATAGATTCATATATCTGATAATCCTTACGCTGCAAGACTTTAATCAATTTTCTGGATATACCTCAGCCAAGACAATTGTAAAGAAATATTAAAGAGTCAGAAGTTTTGCGTAAATACAAAGTTTAAGCCTGTGGAATAATTAGCGGACAAAAAAACATTCCTCAGTCTGCAATCCCACTCTAATTTTGTGATTTTGCCATTTATAAATCTGGCAATAATCATCACAAGCTTAGAGAAATAAACTAAATCACATGGAGAATTAATTATGCCATTAGTTTCAACTTTTGAATTACTTGTTAACCCCATTGCTCCTACAGATAATTTAGGTAATTTACCACCCGATGTTGTTCAAAAGCTAGGAAAAGTTGCTCGTAGAGTTGTGCAAGGTTACTTTTTAACTATTGCTAATACTACTGATGCACCTGCACGCTTGAGACTAGAATTTACAGCGACGACACCTGAATTAAATCTAGTAGATACAGTCACAATCCGTGATGTTTTAGGAAATAATGATTTTTCTGAATTAATTCCAGTTCCAGGTAATCCTAAACGCTTTACTTTTAATGTTGGTATTCCTGCGAATGATACCGCACTAGTTACTTTACTACCTGATCTGCAAAATGTAGACCTGTTTACAGGAGCTAAAAATTTAGAGATTCGTGGGTATGTGAGCATCTCTAGAGCGACAATCGGCGGGCCATCTTATGAACTGCTAGTAACTCCAGAACATCGCGGAACTTTCCTACCCAAAAATATCGATGATTCTGTTCCTGACTTTGATCAAATTGCCTACGCTCTGCCTACAGCAAGCGGTGGTAGCTTAGTCAGATTACCATCTCTAGTGCGTCCGCCTGTTGTGACATCTCAACCCGGCGAACCTAATGTAATAGACGATAGCCAAGAAGTAATCAGCTTAATGGCTCAACGCCTGGAAGAGTTGGAACAACGCCTCGCAAATGTTTAGTTTTTGTAACATAAAATAACCTGAACTGAACAAATTTGATGTGTTTTAGATAACTAGAGTCACCGTAATTCACAAAATAACCCCACAAATTTCTGTGGGGTTTTTATTTTAGGACTTACGCATAAAAACGAAAAATCAAGGGTTTTGACAAGGGTGTAGGGAAGGGTGTATGTATCTAAAACCCTTATGTCACACACCCTTACACCCAATCTCCACAGATAATCTTTGTGCGTAAGTTATAGGCTAAACAATCCCAAACACAGATCCGACAGTCGATTTAATCGAATCTCTAGCATCTTTCAAAGTCTGAGTAATGGGATGCTTCGATTGTAAAAATACCCGCGCACAATTGCGTCCTGGCATTCCCGAAATTGAACCACCAGGATGAGTACCCGCGCCAGTTAAGAATAAATTGTCAATGGGGGTTTTATAGTTGGCGATTTCTGGTAATGGACGGAAAAACACCATCTGATCTAAAGTCATATCGACGTGATAGTAGTTTCCTTTGTATGCGCCTAATCTTTCTCCTAACTCTGCGGGACTTTCTACCCGTCGGGCAATAGTCGCTGTTTTGACATTAGGTGCGTAAGTAGCTAACTTATCAACTACCTTGTCAGCAACTTGATTTTTTAACTCATCAGTCCAACCAGTACCTTTTAAGCCTGTACCTTCTGCACCTGCAATTTGATAGGGGGCGAAAAATTCAATCCAAACAGTATGTTTTCCTGGTGGTGCTAAGGTGGGGTCAAGGTAACTGGGCATCACTACATACATTGATGGATCAGAGTCTGGGATTTCGCCCAAGGTACACTTACTGTGAGCTTGTTCCACATGCGCCACAGAATCAGCAATTAAAATAGAACCCACAAGATACTCATCTTTGTGCGCGTGGAAAGGAAAACGCAGAGGTTCATCTAAAGCCAAATCGATTTTGAGGATGGTTTCGTTATTGTTAACAATGCGGCGTTCTAATCTTTCCCACAAATCAGGATCGGCTGAGTCAATATCGCTTTTATCGGTCATCTGTAAAAACAACCGCTTGGCATCAATATTAGAAATTACACCATATTTCGCTCGATATTCTGTACCACCAGCAACGCGTACACCAGCAGCTTTACCATCATCAATCAACACTTTTTCTACGTGCTGATCTGTGAGAATTGTGCCACCTTTACTAGTAACTAAATTCACCAAAGCTTTGACTAATGCACCAGTGCCACCACGCGGTCTAGCCATACCAGGATCATGACGCATTGCCATCATAATTGCACCAATACCAAGGGTTTTTTGTGATGGGGGCGCACCTAATTCTGATGCTAATCTGGCTAGTGGCGCTTTTAAAAATTCCGAATCAAACCACTCATTGAGTAAATCCTCCGCACTGGTTAGCATTGTGCGAATAAAATCCAGTGTTTTATTTGGTGAACCAATCACTGAGAATAAATCTTTGAGTTTTGTAATGTCGTAGTTACCAACAATATCTATAATTGACTTAGGTGGTGCATTAAACATGGGAATCATTGCGCCTAATGCCCGTTGCCAATAGTCAGTGAACTCGGCATATTTCTTAGCATCACGTTCACTATAACGAGCAATTTCTGTACAAGTTTTTTCTAAAGATTTATGTGCTAAGAAATATTTGCCATCGGGATGGGGACAGAAAACCACTGGGTCACATTCTAAATATTCTAAGCCATATTTTTTCAGTTCTAATTCTTCAACTACTGGCCCCAAGTGAATAAATTCATGGTCAATTGCACACAAATTAAATTTAAATCCTGGTGCTTCTTTGGGTAAACATTCTTCAGTTGTTGCGGCACCACCAGGAACAGAACGTTTTTCTAAAAGTAGGACACTATAGCCAGCTTTGAGCAAATATGCTGCACAAACTAGTCCGTTATGTCCTGCACCGATAATCACAACATCATATTCTTGCATATTTATAGTTTATAATAGAGTGGCTTGTTAATCTTACAAAGACTCAAAAAAAATTACAAGATTAAGTAGATTTAGTTAAATCAACTAATACTATAATGATTTTCCTAATTAGTCATTTCTGAGATAGAAGCTGGGATATGCTGCATTTGAGTTTCAACTAAGAGTATTAAATGCTGCTGCTTGACATCCAGATTGATAATTTTAAATTTTGTCCCTTCCCAGGTAAAATATTGCAGATTAAGTAGTTCTTTGACTTTCTGTATGATTGCTAAAACTAATTCAAAAGTTATCCCTTCACCCTGATGGCAATTAAAACTTTCTAAAATGATAGGATTAGTGTAAGTTTTGGGTTGGAATTGGGCAGTAAAACCAAGCGGGCGATTTTTACCTTTTTCTGTAATGCCTATTAATCCTTGGCATTGAATTTTATTATTACCAGGGAAAGCTAATTGTATATTTTGCATTTCCAACCTGACATTTTCACCCTCAACATTTAATTCATAATTTTTTTGCGAATTCTGTACAAATTCGGAATTTAAGGCTTGATTAATATCTGATTCTGTCATGATAATGCGAGCGATCGCATTTACTGGCGCATTTAATTCAATCTGTCCAAAAATCGCGCTTACAGGATTGACGGCAATTTTATCTGTTTGCAGTTTGATGTCTTGAACCCGGATATTTTCTTTAAAAACCAATCCTTTGGCACTCAAAGAAACACCATCTGCTTGTCCTTGAACTATTTTGAACAAATCAGTCTGCACATCGACATCAATTTGTTCAGCTTCATCCAGTTGGTTGGATAACTGGCGTTCGGCTTCCTGGGAGATGAATTGTTCTTCCAACCTGCGTTCTTCTGGCATGGATTTTTATCTCATAGCGTCCCATAATGCTTACTTTAGACCTTACATACCCAAAAAAGGATCTACAGGATGGTATATACAGATGGTTAGAAGGGAAAAGGTGACAGGTGACAGGTAAATTCTGATACTAAATGAAAGGTATTGGGAAGATGAGATGAAATTAAGAAAGCAAATATTAAGTAGAAGGACTAAATTAAACCTAACTTGAAGTTGCCGGGTTTCGACACTTCGACAAGCTCAGTGCATCGCTGCGCTCAACCCTCGTCTTCTCAAGGATCGAGCATTGAGCGTTCGCGTAGCGTCTCCCTTGGGGAGAAGTCGAAATGCGTCTTCTAAATAATTGTGTCCACCTACTTAACTCCACTAAGCGAAAAATATAGGGTTTCTATTTGATTTTTGAATAAATATGGGCGGGTTGAAAAAAATTATCACTTACTAATGATGATTTTTGTGAGGTCTTCTCTACATCTTGCTTTACTGTTACCTATCACCTCTCACCTGTCCTATATAAGTTTTTCTCTAACAATCATTTAAACTGCTTATCCTTTGGTTGTAAAAATGCAATAAACTGTTACAGCCCTGAAGATGTAAAATTTTTGTTAAATTCCACGGGCATCTACAGTTTCCCTTCATCGTTATAAGGTACTCAGCATGACAGCAATTACACCAAAGGCATCTGCCGCGCTTCCTGATTTTTGTGAAGGAATTCAATATTTTGGCGAAGCGTTACCAGATTTTGCCACTTATGGTGCTACACCTGCGATAGATTCAGATAAAGTAGCGATCGCATCTCCTTCAGATACCACAGCCGTATATCAAACTTTACTTGCTGCTGATGCCTTGCGTTACCTGACATTGCAAATCACTGGGAGTAAAGCATCAGGACACCCCGGCGGGTTTGCCAGCCAAGCGGAAGCGTATGCAGCATTAGTCATGCTGGGCTACAAAAATATTATTACCGAAGTCGGACACCACGCCCCTGGATTTTATAGTGCCATGTTTTTGGATCGCTCCTTAGAAGACATGGGCATTTTTACAGTACAACAATTGCGCGATCGCTTCCGCGAAAAGCACGGACTTTTAGGACACCTTTCCGGCTACATTCCCGGCATTCTCGCACCCGCCGGGCCTTTGGGACAAGGGCAACACTTTGCAATGGCGGCTGCACTCCTCCACCGAGACAAACTTTTCCCCTTCACCCTCGGCGACGGTGGACTAGGTGAACCCTACATCATGAGTTCAATGGCGCACTTCAACACCGCCTATCCCAGCGTCACCAACTTCTTACCTGTGCTGGTGTGGAACGGTTACAGCCAAGAACATCACAGCATGGTTTCCCTCAAAAGCAATGATGAGATGAAAGCCTACTGGCAAGGTAACGGTTTTGCAGAAGTCATTCTCGTTGATGCCAAAGAATTTGACGACAAAAATCAACCAGGCGACTACGTTGATAGTACCGCCTTTTCCTTTGAGCAACGCCTCGCCTTCACCCAAGCCGTATTAGTAGCTGTTGATAAAGCTGCACGTTCCGCCCTTGGTGGTAAACTCACCGTATTTATTATCAAACAACTCAAAGGCGCAGGCGTTCACGCCAGAGGTGCAAAATCGCACAACTTATATCCCAAAGACACCCTAGATGCACCGCACATTATCAGCGCATTGCAAACACGCGCCTTATCACAAGAAGCTTGGCAAACAGTTAGAACTAACGCCGAACGCGCTGGTGGTGGCCCGGCTGCGAAAACTGTAGTGACAGAATTTGAATTACCATTGGCAGATTTAGGTGAATTGCCATTAGAAGAATATGCAGTTGGCGGCGAACCAAAAGTTTCAACCACCGCAATGGGAAGATTAGTTGGTATCGTCGGACAAAAAGATAAAAACTTCCTCGTCACCAACGCCGACGGTAACGAAGCATCAGGAATTGGCAACATCAACCAAGCCTTAAAAATTATTCACCCCACCACCGATGACTTATATAACCAAGCACCAAACGGCCAAGTTTACGAACCATTAAGTGAAGATGCTTGTGCAGGTTTAGCAGTTGGTTTATCACTCATGGGTGCAAGAACTTTGTGGTGTTCTTACGAATCTTTTGCCATCAATGGTTTACCAATTTGGCAAACAGTCATTCAAGCAATGGCAGAATTACGCCGTCAAACTCCATCAACAATTACTCTATTCACAGCAGGCGCATTAGAACAAGGTCGTAACGGTTGGACACACCAACGTCCCGAAATTGAAGCCTACTTTGCATCAATGATGCGAAATGGAAACGTATTTCCGTTATTCCCACCTGATGCTAATAGTATCCAAGCTTGTTATGACTGGGCATTGACAACAAAAAATAAAGGAATTGTCATCACTGCCAGTAAGTCACCCTTGCCAATTCATACAACATTAAAACAAACTCAACAAGGCTTAGAAGATGGTGCAATAGTATTACATGAAATTACTGGCGGAAAGCAAGTTGTCTTTGCAGTTATCGGTGATATGACATTAATTCCTGTATTTGAAGCCGCCGCTTTCTTAGAAACAGAAGGTATTGGGGTGAAGATAGTTTCTGTTATTAACCCCCGTCGTTTATATCGTCCTAGTGATGTGGCTTGGAATACTTGTTCTGAAGCCGATGGTGGTTTTATTGATGATGGAAAATTCACTGAATTATTTGGCGGTGATGGACTAATTGGTGTAACTGGTGGCGCTGCGGCAATGTTAGAACCAATTATGTTAAGAAGCAACAGCAAGCGCGATACTTTTGCCTGGAAACGTGGCGAAACTACAGCTAGTGCTGGTGAGTTGATGGCGTTTAATGGTTTGACTGCTGAAGCGTTGACGAAGCGGGCTATTGAGTTAGTGCATTAGGCATTTTTAAAGTACATAGGTACACTATATCAATTAATTAATATAGTGTACTTACACCTATTGTATGGCTTTATTTATTGTGTATTAATTTTTTCGATTAGCCAGTAATTTCTAATATATTGAACAATTTTATTAGCAATCAATTCTAAATTTTTTAACTCTTTATTATATATAAGGTTAATTAATATAAATATCCTAGACTTTTCTCCAATTATTTCCTGTATGAAATAATCATTTGGTAATTTTTGAGTATATTGATTTAATATCTCAACAACTAAATCTAAATTTTTGTTCATAGCTTCTATAAATTCTTCAAGTAATGATAAAAGTCCCTGTGGCAATAGTGGAGATGACTTTATATCTATTATTTTTTTTAACAAATCCATGTACTCAGCAGTAATTTTCAATTCTTTATACTTATATTTATTCCAAAAAATTAAATTGTTTTTGTGAATTAATTTCTCTTTTAACTTACTGACTTCCAGATTGTTTTTAATAGTGACTAACTCATTAAATTCACTCCTAAGTTTATTGTATTCTTCCATATCTTCCAGGGAATATACATTCCATATTATCTTGTCTATTTGTTCTGTATTATATGGTCTTGTATTTCTGTTTAATTCAATATTAAAAAATAATTCTGCATAATCGTCACAAAGTGAGCAAGTATTAATAAATAGAATTTTTTCAAAACATTTTTCTATTTCCGCATAGCCTTGTTTATCCAAAATATCTAAAATTGATGTAAATTTTACTACCTGCAATTTGAATACTTCAGTTTTTATTGGCTGAAGAATTGTTCGTTTTGCATTAATGTATGTAAGTATTGTAATTACAATACCTATTATAAAAAATATATCTTGTAAAAATTGATTGCTAATCTTACTAAATAATTCTATTTCTTCTTTATTCATGTTTACTTTACAAAGTGATAATCTAGAAAAAATAACATTTTTAATAACCTAAATTAATCAAATAGCTAATACAACAGATGTTTCCAAGGAAAATCAATTAGATAATTTATGATGTAATCAAATACTGCATTATGAATTTTTTTTGTCTCATTAAAAATAAGTGCATTGGTGTCCAAAAATTCTTTTTTGTACATCTGATCAAAAAAAAGATTTATTAATTTATCATTTAATAAAATTTTATCCGCCTGCTTTATAATGCTTAACTCAAAACCCAATATTTTTTTTATTTCACCAAAACTCAAATTACCTATACTAAAATTACTGATTTCATATTCTAATTCTATACCCTTGATTCCCTGATTACCAACATACTTACCAAAGATATAATCTAATGTTTCTTCCATAAAATCATCACTAGCTTCATAAATTAAAAATTCTAGTACCCAAATTAAACTATTGGATTTTTGTATTACTAAATCCAACTCACTTTTTAGAAAATCAAGTTCTATCCTTCTACGTATTGATTTTGGGTCATAAGAATTAATTCTTTGATGTACTTTATCTTGCAAAATTTTTTCAATTTTTTTTGATTCTGTGAGTTCTAAAATATATCGACCATTTTGTGGTGCTGCAATTATTTTCTTGTTTAAATTTATAAAAATGCGAATAGATTCTAGGGCTGATTTATTTGTTGCATAATGTTCTGTAATGCTAACTTTACTATAAATCTTTAAAGATTTCAAAAAATTCTTTTTCAAAATCTTAAAACATTGTTCACGAGAATGAGGAAAATTTATTTTTACTTCTGTATTACCAAAATCCATATTTATTCGATATGGACATTTTTTTTGTAATTCTGTTTCACCTGGAGGATGAATAAAAGCAGCAGTTATTGTTGTTCCATCTGAACGAGTATATTCTTTTCGTAGTCTCAATGCTACTTTACAAGATGGACATTGAAAGATTCCATAATATTCTGCATAATCTACTTCAGATGCGCGAACTATTTTTCCAGTAGCTATATGACGAGCTTCTTTCATATTTAACTTTTAACTTTAAATATAGCAACGTATTATAGCCTTCAGATTTCGGTTTCAGCAACAAAATTCTCAGTGGTACGCAAGTTTCGCAGGTTAGGCGGAGGCGCGAGCTTGTATATTGGCAGCACAACGAATTAATATTTGCGCCGTAACCCAACACCAAATAACCTTGATTTCCACCTGATAGATTTTTGTTATGAGCATTGATATAATTTGTTGGGTTTCACTTCGTTCCACCCAACCTACAGGGGAGCTTTTTATCTAGAAAAAGAGGACGTGATGCTTTGAATTGCATAATTTATAATGGAATTATAGCCATACTCATCAGTTTAGGACTTAAAGTTATTTATAATGCTGCAAATCATCAAAGCAACTTGCACCAACGGTGAACTTGTTTTAAATGAAAAACTCAGTTCTGAATTAGAAGGTAAAACCCTACAAATTATGATTATTGAACCCAGTGAACCTAATCAAGAGCATCAAGCATCAAAAATACAGCAATTTCTAGCACAAGTTAATAACTACTCTTTCCAACTCCCCGCAGATTATAAATTTAATCGAGACGAAATTTATGAAAGATAAAATTTTTCTCGATACTAACCTCTGGATTTATCTCTATGCTAAAAATCCGCCTGAAAAATCCCAACAAGTTGCAGAAATCATTAAAAATAATTATTCATCTTTGCTAGTTAGCACTCAAGTATTAGGTGAATTATTTCATGTTTTAACGAGAAAAAAATTCACATCTACAACAGATGCCACCACTATTATATCAGATATAGTTAATACCTTTCCAATTCTGGCAATTAACACAACAGAGGTTATACAAGCATTAGAAATCAACAATAAATATAGCTACTCTTATTGGGATAGTTTGATTATATCTACAGCTTTATTAAGTGAATGTTTCATCATTTACTCAGAAGATATGCAACATAATCAGTTAATAGAAAATAAATTAAGAATCATAAATCCATTTGTTTGAGATTTTTATATGACATTGGTATACATAATTACGGTAGGCAATAAAGATAAAGAAATTTTACAAAAATTACTGCCAAAAAATCTGACTCAAGATATTCAATTTATAGCGGGTGAAAGCTCTTATGGTGCGCGTTCTTTAGCTAGTTCATTGCTTGCGACTCGAAACACACCTGTTGCTCTTGTCTTAGATGCAGATACAGATAACGAATCTCAAATATGGGAAAGACATGATTTAATTAACTATGCACTAAATCAAGCATCACCAGGGATTCCCTATCAAATCTTTTTTGCAGTTCCCGAAATAGAAATTGTATTTTTACAAGATAAATCATTAATTGAAAAAATAGCACAACGCAAATTTAATGATTTAGAATGGCAATTAGCCAAAATTAACCCTAAAGAGTTTTTAGAGATAGTATTTGGAAAAGGTGAACAAATAAATGCAAAAATATTTGACAACATCACAAATACAGAAATAAAAATATTACAACAACATCCATTAATAGAATCAATAATTGCTTTTGTCGCATCTCTGATTCCATCTTCTGTAGTAATTAATTAATCACCCGTTTTGAACAAAAAATATTCTGGAAAACCCAGATTTATGTGTTGGGTTTCCCTTCGTTTCACCCAACCTACAGGGGAGTATTTTTTATCTGGAAAAAGGGGAAGTGATGCTTTGACTTTTACTATAGGACGTGAAGCAGCATTTTGATGAAATTTGCAATTCGTGATCCTTCGACTTTGCTCAATCCCGCCTCGGAATCAATTCCGAGTCTCATAGCGCAAGTCCTCTCAAGAGGACTCAACAATAAATTTATTCCAGTCCACTGAAGTGGACTTTGGCTATTAGCCTGGAACTTTAGTTCTCGGCGGGAATGGCTTCAATATAAAAATCATCGCAAAAGCTGTTTCGGCGACAGTAATGATTGCCTTTACGAATCTACACCAAAAAAGCGATCGCGGGAGTTTTCCGAAATTTGTGACTTTCACTCCTAAAATGCGATCGCATTACATCCAAATCTTACTCATTTAATATAATCCCTTCACCCACTGCCATTCTTGTGTTAACCCCTCCCGCAGCGACACTTGTGGCTGATACCCTAAAATTTTCTGCGCTTGGGATATATCCGCCGCCGTGTGGCGTGCATCTCCCATTGCTTTTTCTATGTAGTTTTTCTTAATTGGTTGACCAACAATTTCCGCCATTGTATCTAACACTTCAGTTAACACAACTCGGCTACCACCACCAATATTAAAAATTTTCCCCACAGCTTCTGCTGCACTCGCCGCCGCCAAATTTGCCGCCACCACATCACTCACAAAGGTAAAGTCCCGTGTTTGCTGTCCATCCCCATAAATCGGAATGGCTTCATCTTGCAAAATAGCCTTGAAAAACTTATGAAATGCCATATCTGGGCGCTGTCTCGGCCCATAAACTGTAAAATAGCGCAATGCCACAATCGGCACATTAAAATTCTTCTGATATAGTCCACATAACCTTTCTGCGGCTAACTTGGTAATGCCATAAGGCGAAACCGGATGGGGACAGATACTTTCGTGGGTGGGTAAAGTTTCCGCATCACCGTAAACGCTAGATGTAGAAGCAAAAACTAATCTTTTCAGATGTTTTGCATCCTTAGCTGCTTCTAATAAAACTTGTGTCGAATTGATATTCCGTTCAGTATAAGCACGGAAACCATCACCCCAACTCGCCCTAACTCCGGCTTGGGCTGCTTGATGATAGATAATTTCTACATCTTGGAGTAAATTTTGCCAATCTAAAAACTGAATATTTCCTTCAATTAATTTAAAGTTAGACCAGCAGTTTAAAAGAGCAATGTTCTTACGTTTTAATATCGGATCGTAGTAATCATTAAACTCATCAATCCCAATTACTTCTTCTCCTTGTTTTAGCAGTACTTCTGCAACATGAGAACCAATAAAACCTGCTGCTCCCGTCACAATAATTTTAGCCATGTTCCCTCTTGACCCGTTTTTTGATATTTCCCTGATTGCAATATTCACAGGTTAATACTTATCTTGTATAAACGTCATCATTTAGCAGTAATGTTTAAATTAATCATGGAAATATCGCAGAATTACTTAGGTATATTTATTGAGATTTTCTGATAAAAATTTAATTTTCAACTTTGATTGGTGAAAATCAAGAAGCTCAGATCCCCGATTTCTTCAAGAAATCGGGGATCTTTTGGTTCACGAATGATTTAGGACTGCTATATGCCATATTTTTTTCAATATTTCTTGTGCGCCTGCACCCAACCTACTAGCCTCTAACCCCCAGCCTCTAGACTCTCAACCCAGGACTTGCATCAGTACCTAAATTAGTGAAAAATTGATCCGCGAGTAGTTTTAGTACAGCATGGTGGCAATCTGGCTACCACTGTCAATGGTGCAAGAGTTAAAAATTGACTTTTGACTGCCTAGACTGTTCTCGTGTCACAAGGCACGCAAGAGGAAATCAGTGAAAGTTTTAGTTGTCGGTAACGGCGGGCGTGAACATGCTCTAGCATGGAAATTATTGCAATCCCCGCAAGTTGAGCAAGTCGTCTGTGTGCCGGGAAATGGCGGTACAGCTAATCTGGCAGGTTGTCAGAATTTGCCCTTGGCTGTAGATGATTTTGCAGGAATCAGCCAATATGCCTTAGCAAATCACATTTCTTTGGTAGTAGTGGGGCCAGAAGTTCCACTGGCGAAGGGAATTACAGACTATTTGCAAGCTCAAGGATTGATGGTATTTGGCCCCGTCAAAGCGGGGGCGCAAATTGAAGCCAGTAAGGCTTGGGCAAAAGCACTGATGCAAGAAGCTGGTATTCCTACAGCTAAGGCTGCGGTATTTACGGAAGCAACAGCAGCTAAATCATATATCAAAGCTCAAGGTGCGCCGATAGTTGTGAAAGCTGACGGATTGGCGGCAGGGAAGGGTGTAATAGTTGCTACTAACATAGAACAAGCTGAGAGTGCCATTGATGCGATTTTTCAAGGGCAGTTTGGCAGTGCGGGTGAGTTTGTTGTTATTGAAGAGTGTTTATTTGGGCAAGAAGTATCAGTGTTGGCTTTGACCGATGGGTTAACCATTCGTCCCCTACTACCAGCACAAGACCATAAGCGAGTCGGTGAAGGTGATACAGGTGACAACACTGGCGGGATGGGTGCATACTGTCCAGCGCCCATTGCTACACCAGAGTTAATGGCTAGGGTGCAAACAGAAGTTTTAGAAAAAGCGATCGCCACTCTCCGCAGCAAAGGCATAGACTACAGGGGTGTACTTTATGCCGGGTTGATGATTACACCAGAAGGCGACTTTAAAGTGTTGGAATTTAACTGTCGCTTTGGTGATCCCGAAACTCAAGTAATTTTGCCATTGTTAGCCACACCCTTATTAGATTTAATTCTGGCTTGTGTCGAACAGCGTTTAGGCGAAGTTCCCATTACTTGGCACAGTGGCGCAGCCGCTACCGTCGTGGCAGCTTCTGGTGGTTATCCAGGAGATTATCAAAAAGGCAAAGTCATTACAGGCATTGACGCAGCCGAAACCGCTACAGTCACCGTATTTCATGCCGGGACAAAATTGAACGACCAACAGCAAGTAGTAACTGATGGGGGAAGGGTATTAAATGTGACAGGCACAGGGGAAAACTTTCAACAAGCGATCGCCCAAGCTTACACAGGTCTGAAATCTATCCAGTTTGAAGGAATATATTATAGGAGAGACATTGGTTATAGAGTGCTGAATCAAGTATGAAGTGTGAAGTGTGAAGTATGAAATTTATTTTGCCTTAGCCTACGGTAACGGCATTGCTAACCAACCTTCAGACTTCAGACTTCTCTCTACCCCATTAGTCAAATTAACTGTTAATTTTTTAGTTGTTGGGGTTTATTCCAAAAACTACTAACAACTTGATTGAAAATGTTAGCTCTGTTAAAAACAATCCGAGAAGCGATCGCCAATTGGTGGTCAGATTTCACCCTCCAAACTAAGCTGTTAGCTGTTGCCACTTTGGTGGTTTCTTTGGTGATGAGTGGTCTGACCTTTTGGGCTGTAAACACAATTCAGCAAGATGCGCGTCTGAATGACACCCGATTCGGCCGCGACTTGGGACTGCTGCTTGCTGCTAACGTTACTCCCCTCATTGCAGAAAATAATCTCACCGAGATTGCCCAATTTTCCCAAAGATTTTATAGCAGTACTTCCAGCGTGAGGTATATGCTTTACGCTGACGAAGGCGGCAAAATCTTTTTCGGGATTCCCTTTTGGGAACCAGAGGTGGAAAACTCTTTATTGACAATTGAGCGAAGAATACAATTACCAGAAGATTACCCTGGTGATAACGATAAGCCAATGGTGCGGCAACATAACACCCCCGATGGCATTGTCACCGATGTATTTGTTCCCCTCATTGTTGAGAAAAAATACTTGGGTGTCTTGGCGATTGGGATTAACCCCAACCAAACAGCCGTAATTTCTACTAATTTCACCCGTGATGTTACCATCGCGGTTTTTATCACAATTTGGGTAATGGTGATTTTAGCCGGGGTGATTAATGCTTTAACCATCACCAAGCCGATTAAAGAACTGCTAGTCGGGGTCAAACAAATCGCCACCGGGAATTTTAAGCAGCGCATCGATTTACCTCTAGGCGGCGAACTCGGAGAATTAATTCTCAGTTTTAATGATATGGCAGAGCGTCTAGAACGCTATGAAGAACAAAATATTGAAGAACTAACCGCCGAAAAAGCCAAACTCGAAACTTTGGTTTCGACGATCGCCGATGGTGCTGTGTTGATTGACAACAACATGCAGGTGATTTTGGTCAACCCCACAGCCAGAAGAATTTTTGGCTGGGAAGGTAATGATGTCGTCGGTAGTAATGTCCTGCATCAATTACCCCCCGCCATTCAGATGGAAATCACCCGTCCCTTGTACGAAATGGCTGCGGGTGAATGCGATAGTGCTGAGTTCCGCATTCATCTTAATCAACCAACTAAGCGCACTATTCGGATTTTATTAACCACAGTGCTGAATTTACAACGGGAAAGTATTAAAGGAATTGCGATTACTGTACAAGATATTACACGGGAAGTAGAACTCAACGAAGCCAAGGGCCAATTTATCAGCAACGTGTCTCATGAACTGCGGACACCGTTATTCAATATCAAATCTTTTATTGAAACGCTGCACGACTACGGCGAAGATTTGAGTGTAGAACAGCGTCAAGATTTTCTCAAAACAGTCAACCATGAAACCGATCGCCTGACTCGTTTAGTTAACGATGTTTTAGACTTATCTAAGTTAGAATCTGGTCGTAGTTATAACTTTGATGGTGTAGACCTCTCCCAAGCCATCGAACAAACCCTGCGGACTTATCAACTCAACGCCAAAGATAAAGGCATTGAACTCCTTCAAGAAGTTGCCCCCAGTTTACCCCTAGTCATGGGTAACTATGATTTATTACTCCAAGTCTTAGCCAATTTGGTCGGTAATGCCCTGAAATTTACAAAAGCCGGCGGTAAAGTAGCAATCCGCGCCTACCAATTAGATCCCAAACCCAACTCCCAAAATCAATCTCCCTGTGTGCGCGTGGAAGTATCTGATACTGGAATTGGTATTGCTTCCGAAGACCAACAAGCCATTTTTGACCGCTTCTTCCGCGTTGAAAACCGAGTCCACACCTTAGAAGGTACTGGTTTGGGTTTATCAATTGTCAGAAATATTGTTGAAAGACATGGTAGTAAAGTTAACTTGGTTAGTGAAGTTGGCATAGGGACAACTTTTTGGTTTGACTTAACTTTATGTGACTAGTACAACAAGGCAAAAGTAAAAAGAAAGAATAACGATACTACAAGCCTTTTAGCAATTTCTTATGGTCTATTTATTTACGCCGACCTGTACTAGATTACTGTTTCTGGGCGCAACCTTCTAACACTTTATTACCCAATATCAAAACAGCCGAATAAGGGTAGTTTTTATCTGACATTCCATCACTACAAGCACTCACTTTTTGCAAAATCAATGTATTGTTACCCCTGAGTCGGTAAACTCTGACCAAATCAGCAGGACGGGCTTGGGCTGCTAGAGGTTTTACATAAGGGAAGGTTTGTTTTTTCACCTCTGGCGAAGAGTAAACAATGCCATTTTTACTAACAGTTACACTCCAAAAAGGTTCTGTACCTAAAGCGATAAATTTTTCATTACTAGGAGTGACTGCTTGCAAACTAGAACTGTATGCCAGTAAACTAGCACTCATTCCCACAAAAGCGATGTAAGAGATAAAAGCTTTCATTGCTCAAGATTTTGAAATGATGAATATCTAATAGATACACATTCAATATTCCAATTCCGCTTGGCAATCAAAAGTCACTCTCACGGTTAATAATATGAGTATATTTTTGTTGACTATTTCCAAGAAGATAGAGGTGGAACTTGTGTTAATTCATGGCTGAGAAGTTCATGAATGTAACCGTTAGTGGCAAGAATGCGACCTGAGTTGATTTGTAAAGGGCTACCATCATAAGCTGTGACTTTACCGCCTGCTTCTTGTAATAAAATGATGCCAGCGACAATATCCCAAGGTGACAGTCCGCGTTCCCAGTAACCATCAACACGACCACAGGCAACATAAGCTAAATCAATGGATGCTGAACCGCTACGTCTAACTCCTTGGGTGAGGTGAGTTAAGTGACAAAATTCGGCATAATTGTTATCTGAGGTTTCGCGGCGATCGTAAGCAAAACCAGTTACTAATAAGCTTTTACGTAATTCATTGGTTTGGGAAACTTTGATGGGGCGACGGTTACGAGTTGCACCTAAACCAGCAGCCGCCTGAAATAACTCATTATGCAATGGGTCATAAATTACGCCTACCTGCGGCGTACCATTAATTAACAATCCAATAGAAACGGCGAAAAAAGGATATTGGTGGGCGTAGTTTGTCGTACCATCGAGGGGATCGATCGCCCACAAAAATTCATTATCTTGATTGCCTATCTTACCTGATTCTTCCGCCAAAATAGAATGCTGCGGCAAGTGACGGTGGATAACTTCTAACACCACTGCTTCTGAGGCTTTATCCGCCGCCGTTACCAAATCACCGGGGCGGCCTTTTTCAGTTACTGCGTCTTCTAATTTGCCTAAATAACCTTGTAAAACTGCACCTGCTGTTAACGCCGCCTCGGTAGCAATATCGAGAAAAATTTGTAGTTGAGTCATGGGTGAGTTAATTGTCAATAGTCAAGAGTCAATAGTCCCACACTCAGCACTCACGACTCAACACTGAATCATACATTCAAAGGCGCGATCGCTGATCCCTCAATTCATCGATTCAAAAACCGGAACTCAGCCGGAGTTTGGCGCATAGGATTTTTTGGGTTCCAAATTCCCTCTCCCATAATTCTTGCCCATTGTTGGGCGCGTTCTAGACGTTGATCGTATTTGTGATTAGGCGATCGCCCCACAAACAGCGCATATCCTTGTTTGACGATTTGTTCATTTAATAACTGCTTATCTTTCCAGACATAAGCTAATGTCCGCCCCAGTTTATCTTTATTTTCAATATCAAACTCTAGCTTGATTGATTGTTCTACACCACCAATTAACTTTTCTAAGCTTTGTCTCGCTTCATCACCCCAAGGATTTTGCCGCAAATCTGGCGCATCAATGCCAATTAAACGCACTGGCGAAGCAAAATTAGGTTGTTCACCCATACCCAGCACTTCTAAACTTTGCCCACTCACTACACGCGCCACTTTCACCAATACTTGATTATCTGTGGGCTGATTTTTGGCTTGACAACTTACCAATAGTAATAAGCAAGCTAATATAGCTATTTTTCGCGTCCACCACCCAAAACATCCTGAAATAGTAGATATTCGCATTTTGACTCCTTTGCACCCTTTGAGAAGCCGAGGGAGTTGGGGAGAGGGGAGACAAGGGAGAGGAGTAGACAAGTGAGAGGGGGTAGACAGGGGAGAAGAAATATAGTTTCTACCTTGTCCCCCTTGTCCACCTTGTCCCCCTTGTCCCCCTTGTCTCCCTTGTCCCCCTTGTCCCCCCTTGTCCCAGTATTAATCTTCGTCTAACGGTAAACCCGCTTTTACTCTACCTTTAGCAAAGTAACGCCCAAATTGGAGTTCATAGACTTCATCTTCGTCTTGTGTTTCTACATCCAAGTCGGAACGGGCGTAACTCACACACAGCAAGGCGTAACCTTGTCGGCGTAACTCTAAGGACAAGCCAACCGCCTCTGGTTGATCAATTTCTCCCGACAAAACCCTAACAGCGCAAGCTGTACAAGCCCCATTACGGCAAGAAAAAGGCAATTCCACGCCTTGTTGTTCGGCAGAGTGTAGGATGTAGCGGTCATCTGGAACTTGAAGAGTGTGTTCTTTACCAGTGGCGCGATCGCGGATTTTAATTTTGTATGTACGGGACATCGTGATTTTGAATTTGGCTTTTCTCTACTCTAAAATGTCTTGCTAGATATTTGCATTTTCTATAAGTTTATATTACAATAAAAAATTGTGACACCTGGAGAGGTGGCCGAGTGGTTGAAGGCGCAGCACTGGAAATGCTGTTTGGGGGCAACTTCAACGAGGGTTCGAATCCCTCCCTCTCCGTTTTTACATAGCCTTTAGGGCATTAAAGAAAAGCTTGAAGAAGTTTCTTCAAGCTTTTCTCTGTTATTTTGTTTACATATTCTCAATTAACCAGCACAGTACGTAGGATGCGTTATACCAATTCACGAAATTACTGATACAAATCACTTCCTCTACACCTTTGTTTCCGGTCGCCGAGCGGAGTCGAGGCGCTGCTTGCCTATCTGTATCATGTTTAGAGTGAAATGGTATTACGACTTGGTGAAATTCTTTCAAATATAGGACTTACGCATAAAAACGAAAAATCAAGGGTTTTGGCGAGGGTGTAGGGGTTCAGGTGTATAAGGGAGCCACTGGCGTGGGCGGGTTTCCCGACTTGAGCCAAGTGGCGTGTGTACTGATTCAAAATCCTTACACCCAATCTCTACAGATAATCTTTGTGCGTAAGTCCTGAAATAGTTTCAGTACTTGCTTTTGACAATCGCTTTTAAAGCATCTGATAGATGTGTGTTATTAAGTGAAAAAATTTCGATCCCATCATCATCCAATTCAGTGGTTACTTGAAGATTCTCTGCCAATTTTGTATCTAGCAGCTGCAACAATTCTGCCAAATTAGGAGCCAAAACACATTTTTCATCTTCATCTCTGCCAAAGTTGATAATTTGCCCAATACATCCATTAACATCAGGCGCTAAATCAATACCGATGTGATTTCCTCCTCCATCGTGCATCAGAGGTATCCATTTTTCATGTGCATAGACGCTTTGGATAACGCCTTCTGGATAAGATGTGCAGAAATCATTTAAACTTTCTAAACCATCTTCAATGATTTCCTTCCAACTTAACCAATTTCGCTCCACTTCAGACAGCGAGAGAAATTGTAACCCATAAAAAATGCCCCGTCCTTCTCTAGACTCTCCATTATTGAGTCGATATAAAGTTTGCATCTCTGCGGGAATTTCATAACCAAGTACCGTTTGCAAATGTAAAATTTCATCTTCACTTGCTGGTGGGTTGAGATACTTGTAATATGCAGGAAACCTATCATTAATCTTTTCTCGATAGCTTAACCAGGATGCACTAACAAGATTATTCATTTTAGATTAATTGCCTGCAAATAACTCTTTTTTAAGCTGCTGAGAGGTTTTCTCAATTGCATTGATGCTACCTGGATTTACTAATCCATAATAGTCAAAAATATAAACTCGATTATTTTGTGTGGCTTTGAGTTTTTGCCAAAAAGGTTCTTTACTAAATGATTCCAAAATCTCCTTATTTGAGGTTGCTTGCGGAGGGTTGATGACAATTATTGTGTCTGGATTAACTTCTAAAACTTTTTCTGCTGATAAAGTGACATAACCACCAAACGGACTTTTACCTTGTAATTCGGCGGCGACATTCTTGAGTTGAAATTTTTCTAGCAAGTTTCCCGCCCAACTGCTTTTATTTGGGGTGAGAATTGGTTGATTACTCACTAACACTAAAGTAGAAATATTTTGCTCTTGTTTTTCTGGTAAAAAACTTTTGTAGCGAGTTAACAAAGGTTCGGGGTTTGCACCAATTAAATCACCCAGTTTTTGAGTCAGACTTTCTAAAGAATCCCATGTTTTGAGTTGAGTCAATACAGTCGGAATTTTTAATTCTTGTAATCTTTGAATTACTTGGGTAGAAAAACCTTCGATACCAATGACTAAATCTGGTTTGAGAGCCACAATTTTTTCTAAATTAGGAGGAGTTTGACCTTCACTCACACGAGGAATATCCTTCAAACCAAGTTCGTTTTTAAATAATGAATTTCCCGCGATACCTACTAGTTTAGTTTTATCGAGTTGATAAATAATATCTGTGGCTAGGGATGAAAGACTAACTACTCTTTTAGCTGTTGGTTGATTATTAGGGGTTGCTGTAATAGCAGATGTTTGTGGTTGTGGTTGTTGAGTTGTAGCAGTGCTACAAGCCATTAAAAATATACTGATGAGAATTGCTAATGCCGATAATATTAAACGATGATACATATAAGAATAAACCTATGGTAACTATGAAATTTGCTGACAAAAATGGCGAGTGTAGACATAGTAAAAATTCCCCCAAGAATTTATAGCTATGCTACCTCGCCATTAAGTATACAAGGTTTATTGAGAAAAGCTTTAAATACTATACATTAGTATGTTGTCAAACTATTGTTAATTAAATAACATTTGTTTGTTTTTGTAAAAAATTTATAGTAAAACTTTTTACTTGTGAGAGTGATTTATGAATAATGGTTTAATAGCTGGCTGAAATGTTGTTTTTACTGCATCAATGCCCAATCTTCAGGAGTATTACAGTTAAGTAACATCTTGGTATCAGGCACAGCTAAAACTTGTACCGAATATTGCTGAAGCCACTGCTGAAACGATCGCCCGCCTTGGTTGATAAAATCTAGTAGTTGCGGTAAACATCGCCGGCGATAAAAACCACACAGAGGTTCCCAGCCTTTAGGATGATGCGCCAAAGCGGCGATCGCATCTTCCCCCACATTATCAAGTTGCGCCACCCATCCTTGCAATACCTCAACCCGCAACTTTGGTAAATCGCAAGCAAGTAACAACACCCAATCAGTTTGTACCTGTGTTAGTCCTTGAGCAAACCCCACCAACGGCCCCTGACTTACAGGCGCTTCTAAAATAAAATTACCACGAGGTAAATGTAAGTGTTGATAACGTTCCAGCCAAGGAGTGACAATATAAACAGTCTCAGCACAAGCCGCCGCAATCTGACAAGCTCGCTGTAATAAAGGTACACCATCAACAGTCAGCAAAGCCTTATCCTGTCCCATCCGCGAACTTTTACCGCCAGCCAATACAATGGCTGATAAAAGTGCTGAGTGCTGAGTGCTGAGTGCTGAGTTATTTGTCATTGGTCATTAGTCGTTAGTCATTAGTCATTTGTTCTTTTATGTTCTTTTCTTCACCTTTACCCTGATGTCGTCACTAGCCCTGAGATATTCTTATTTATCAAGTTTCATCTTTATAAATATAGGACTTACGCAAACTCTACTATTTCTTGGCGTTCTTGGCGGCTTGGCGGTACCCTGCGGGAAGCCGCTTCGCGTCTACGATAAATTAAGCTTGTGGGCAATTGCGTAAGTTCTGAAATAATCTAGAATTTTGGCATCGATGCGTTCTTTAATATTATTGGGTAGTTTATTTAGTTGTTTTATCGCACCCTTGGTTAATTCAACTTGATACATTAAGCAGTTTCTTTGTTATATCCTTGATATTCATTCCAAGAAACAGTACCATTGATGCGTCTATCTTCTCTAGCTTCCTTAATAGCTTGTAAATCTTCCTCATTTTCTATATCATCGATTCTTTGTAAATACGTGAGTATTTCATCTAACACACTGTCATAAGTTTGGTTTAACAACACATTGATAGATTCAATTATTGCTTTTCTTTCTTGTTCGGTTTTCATTGCTATTTTGCTTGATTTAGTAGATAGACTTGATCAGTTTTCTGCTTCCTAAAAAGGAATCATCCTCTCGTTTGACTTTGCTGCACTTGCTGTAACATTTGCTCAACACTGGTTGCTGGTGCAAGACACTTTAAACCTTGGCAAACTAAGGCAATACTTCCTTCTGGGAGGTTAGATACTACCGAAAACGTGGCTACTGGCAAATATTGAGGAATGAGAGATTTGATTTGCTCGCTGGTGCTGCGAATTAAGGTAGAGTTACGATACCAATCCAAAGCGGTGAATAAGCTGGGGCAAGCTTGAGGATGACTAGCCATGATGCTTCGGAAGGCTTTTAAACCTTGCTCTGATAAATCGAGATAGTGCAGATTATCGGTGAGTAGAGATAACCTGACAAGATTTGCGATCGCCACTCCGTTAGCAGAAGGTGTAGCATTATCCGCATAGCTGCGTTCGCGGATAATTAATTCCTGACTAGCATCGCTAGATGTGTTAAAATATCCTCCTAGTTCTACACTCCAGAGAAATTCGTCGAATTCTTCTTGGATAGCGATCGCTTTTTCCAACCATTGTTGATCATCTGGGCTACAAGCTTGTAAGTCTAATAACGCTTTAATAAAAAAGGCGTAGTCTTCAGACTGCGCTAAAAATGTCGCTTCACCTTGATAATTGAGTCGGTGGAAACGTCCATTGACAAACTGATTTTCCCAAATAAAATTAGCGGCTTGTGCGGCTAATTCCAAATACAAAGGTGATTGAAAGACCCCACCTGCTCTAGCTAACCCAGAAATCATCAAACTATTCCAAGCCACAATCATTTTTGTATCCGTCACCGAGGGAATACGCCCCGGCCAATTATGGGTTTTGGCTTCTTGATTATTCCGGGCTGGGGGAAAAGTCTTTAATGATTCTGGTGCATCACCATAACGCGCTGTAAATAATTTTGCTAATGCTGTTTCTATTTCTGGACTCAATTCCCCAGGGTTACGCCTTTGCAATACATTCAACCCTTCAAAGTTGCCTTGAGGACTAACTGTAAACTCTTGTTGTAATAGGTTTAATTCTTCTGGTGTTAATAACTGTGCGAGTTCGCTGTAACTCCACACATAAAAAGCCCCTTCTTCTGGCTCGACTGCATCAGAATTAATAAAACTATCTGCATCTTGAGCCGCGTAAAAGTAGCCTTCTGGGGCAATCATTTCTCGTTGGAGCCATTGTACAGTTCCCGCCACAGCCCTAGCAAATGCTGGTTCTTGAGTACCCGCACTCCATAAATTTGCTAGATACTCGACAATTTGCCCATTGTCATAAAGCATCTTTTCAAAGTGAGGCACTGTCCAGGTGGGATCAACTGTATAGCGATGAAAGCCACCACCCACATGATCATAAATCCCACCCAGGGCTAAATCTAGTCCGCGCTGAGTACAAATTTTCTGACCATCATAGCGAGATGGCAAATTAAACCGATTTCCCCGCAGTGCTAACTCGGCATAAGGCATCATCGGGAAACTGTTACCGTATTGATTAGCAGTAATGATCCCCGTGCTAGTTTCCCAACCTTTGCCCAGTAATTCATTTTCTGCAACTAGTTGGGGATCATCATTTTGCAAGACCGCAGAGGTGAGGAGCGAGTCTAAAATTACTGCTTTGCGTTGGCGTAAATCTTCTTTTTCGTTGTCGTAGTAATGGCGGAGAGCTTGCAGCACCTGTAAAAAACCAGGACGACCATAGCGGGGATCAACCGGAAAATAAGTCCCAGCGTAAAAAGGAACCAAATCTTCCGGAGAAAGAAAGGCATTTAACGGCCAACCACCTTGACCAGTCATCATCTGTAACGCCTGCATATAAATGCTATCGATGTCTGGGCGTTCTTCTCTATCTACCTTGATAGGCAGAAAATTGGCATTCATGTAATCTGCGATCGCAGCATCAGAAAAAGCCTCACCTTCCATCACAGTACACCAGTGGCAACTAGAGTAACCAATGGAAAGAAAGATAGGTTTATTTTCTGCCTTAGCAGTGGCGAGAGCTTCATCACACCAAGGCCACCAATCAATAGGATTTTCGGCGTGTTTACGCAGGTAGAGACTCTTAGCTTGGGCAAGGCGATTAGTCATGATCTTGTTGTGTGAGGATAGATGCCTTATTTGCCCAGTCTACATTCTGAACGTGGGAGTAGAACTACTCCTTACATAAAAAAACAAAACTTACACCACAGGTTTTCAATAGTCAGGTTAGTAAAGCTTGTGAGAAGAGTTGAACAGCTAATCAAACAAACATTTTTTCCTTTGCCTTGTTAATTAGGGCAAAGAGCGCCACAGAAAGCTGATGATAGTTGTTGACATCTCTGGTGCGGGTGGTTTAACCTGGGCTTGAATTTTGGTATTGTAATTAATTCCTGCTATCAGATGGAGCAAGAAAGTAATGATGGCGGCTTGCACAAGTTTTTCGAGCATGGCAGGTCTCCCTCAGTTGATAGCACTGCAAGTAAAATCTTTTTTCTAAATACACCCCGTACTCATAAATTTCGTAATTTGCCGGGATTTTTTGGAAAATTGCCTTAATTTTTGGTAAATAAATCTTGACAAAATCCAAATTTATAGATAAAGGTATGACAGTTTCATTGTCAGAGCGATCGCAGTTGTGGTTTGTCATTGCTCCTCTCTGGCACGAACCGACTCAAATTCCTAGACGCTTTCCCCTATAAAAAGTGCCTGAGTTATGATTTACATCTGTCAGATAGAAGAGAAAATTAGCTCTCTTGCAGGTGATGACAGCCATTCGCCGTTCTCATCGATAAAATAGATGTAAATTAGCTACAGGAACGCTGCATGATTCCTATCGTTATTGAACAATCGGGTCGGGGCGAACGCGCCTTTGATATCTACTCACGACTGTTGCGTGAGCGAATCATCTTTTTGGGACAACAGATTGACAGCAACTTAGCTAACTTAATAGTTGCCCAAATGCTGTTCTTGGATGCAGAAGACCCAGAAAAAGACATTTATATGTACATTAATTCCCCCGGCGGTTCGGTAACTGCTGGTATGGGTATTTTTGACACTATGAAGCATATCCGCCCCGATGTCTGTACCATTTGTACCGGATTAGCGGCGAGTATGGGAGCTTTTCTCCTGAGTGCGGGTGCTAAAGGTAAGCGGATGAGTCTACCCCATTCCCGCATTATGATTCACCAACCTTTAGGCGGCGCACAAGGCCAAGCCACCGACATTGAAATTCAAGCGCGGGAAATTTTGTATCACAAAAAGCGACTCAACGACTTTCTTGCTGAACACACAGGTCAGCCAATTGAGCGCATTGCAGAAGATACCGAACGCGACTTTTTCATGTCACCCGATGAAGCCAGAGAATACGGTTTGATTGACCAAGTAATTGACCGTCACGCTGCGGGTAGTCGTCCGATGACTGTGGTGTAGTTATTTGTAATTGACTATTAAAGCTCCCATCAACACCTGAAAATTTTTACTTTTAAACCAGTATATTGCAGGGGTTATGGGAGCTTTAAAGTATTACTGCTACCGGAGACAAGATATTATGGATAGCGATCGCATCTACCAGTTAATAAATCAAGCAGAAGAACTTGTACAGACGGGGGAGTACAAGTTGGGAATTAGTGTTTTCCAGCAAGCTTTACAAATTGATCCACGTAATGTTGAAGCACTCAGACAATACGCTAAATCTTTGACGCATATACAAGAATTTGAACAGGCTTTTCAAGTTTTCGAGCAAGCCCTAGAAATAGATCCAAATAATGTAGATACATTGAGAAATTACGGTACTACTTTGGGAAAATCAGGTAGAGAGAATGAAGCTTTAAGTATTTTTGAAAAGGCTTTAGAAATCAAACCGAGAGATATTAAAGTTTTGTTTTCGTATAGCACAACATTAAAGAAATTAGGGAAAAATGAGCAGTTGATTTGCGTATTTGAAAAATTAATAGAACTTGATCCTCAAAATTCTCAATTATTAACTAAGTATGCAAATGCCTTAGTTAATAATGGTCAGCATGATAAAGCTTTTCATGTTTTTGAGAGATCACTTAAAATTGAACCTAGTAATCCAAGAATACTCAATAGTTATGCCAACGTCTTGTTTTCTAATGGTCGATATGAGAAGGCTTTGCAAATTTTTGAGAGATCACTAGAAATTGAGCCTCATAACCAAATAACTTTAAGCAGATATGCAAACACTTTTGCTGCAATTGGTGAGTATGAGCAGGCTTTTATTTTTTTTGATAAATCACTACAAATTGAAGCGAATAATCTAATAACATTGAGCAAGTATGCAATTGCTTTGAATGCAACTGGTAAGTATCAACAGGCTTTGCCTTTTTTTGATCAGTGGTTAAGGACTAAGTTTCAAAATTCTGATGGACTAAACAGTTATATTTATTTTCAATACGCTCTTGCATTAGAAGGACGAGGTAAGTATGAAGATGCAATAGAAAAATTATTAGCTATTAAAATAGAGATTTTAAGTCCATATCAAGCTAATGTAATTCAACTCCATTTAGGTAGACTACACTATTGCATTAAACAACCAGAGAAAGGTAACGAATATTTCGAGGCTGCGATAGCTAATTCTGATGATAAGGATAAAACTAGACTCTACAGTGCTAGAAGCATCCTTGCCAATAATCCTCATAGTCAAACAGCAGTCGAGATGTTACAACAAATTTCAAAAGACTCTCCACGCTATGCTGAAGCGTTTGAGATGCTAACTCTCAATTCGAGTGAGGAAGAATACTTTGATATGGTTAAGACTGATACCCAAACTGGGTTAATTGACACAGAGATGCTTAATAGAGCAATGTATCATAAGATTGCCAATGAGATTGGTATACTTAAGGGAATTGCTTATCGGATTTTGCGCCACTCTGAACTACAAGATCCTCTGTTAAGCTGCATTATTCAAGATATTGAAGATGTATTTGAAGAGGTCAATAGACGACGGGCAGCGCAAAAGTCTGAAATTGAAACTATCTCTCACGATGACTATGGAAAAATTCTAGCCGTGATTTCTAAAACAGCCCATGATATATCAGATTTTGTCAATAATCAGCTTGCTGTAATTGAGTCTAAAACTCGTCGGGCAATACGGAAGTTACAACCAAAAGATGTTCACTATACCCAGCTTGAGAAATTGCTGGCGCAACTAGAACTGACTCAGACAGCCCTTAGTGATTTAAAAGCGATTAACGAAGGAATTACCATTAAGAATCATCGCTTTAAAGTGAAAAAGCTGTTTGAAAAGTGGGAAACTACTCCTCGGATTGACCAAGCTCAAATTATGCTAGAGATCCAAAATGGTGATTCTGAATTTTATGGCGATGAAGAAAAAATTAAAAGTGCGCTGAATGAATTAGTAGAGAACTCCCTCAAACACAACTCCGAGCAGCAAAATTTAATAATTCGCATATCTTCTCAGGATGTTATTAATCCACTGGTATGGGGCAGAACAATTCCTGGTGAGCAGAAATATTTGTTTATCGAATTTGCTGATAATGGTAAAGGGATTCCTGAAGATAAAAAAGATTGGATTTTTCAACCACTAAAAACCACTTCTCACGAAGGAAAAGGTAGTGGTTTAGGGTTGTTTATTATCCGTAAAACATTAACTAAGATGAATGGGTATATCCGGGAAACTGGATACAACGGATCTATATTTGAAATTTATATTCCCTATACAAAAGGAGAGTTACATTAGACAAGATGCAAACGGAAAATGTTCATTTATTGGTGGTGGAAGATAACCCTCGTTATTTGAGCGAGTTGCTGGAGTGGTTAGGAGACTATGGTTATCAGCACATAGAAACTGCAACAAGTTCTACCCAAGCACAGGAAAAATTACAAACTCCCTTCGATGTAATAATTTCTGATATGCGGATGGAACAAGATGACAGTGGCTTTGTAATTTTGAATGAAGTGAAGGAAAGAAACCTTTCTTCTGTAGTAATAATTCTGACAGCTAACGATACAGTCGGTGATTGCCGTACAGCATTTAAATCAGGAGTATGGGACTACATTTCCAAAAATATGCGCGGCAATGTTTATGATGTTCTGCATGAATCAATTCAAGATGCGATCGCTTACTTTAACCTTTGGGGTAATGCTCAAAATGAGCAATGGATTACCGAAAATCTAGAAACTTTAGAACAAAATTATTTTGGTCAATATATTGCTGTGATCAACAAAACAGTCATTGATGCAGCAGATACAGAAGAAGCCTTAAAGCAACGTATTGAAGAACGACAACTACGCCGCTTTTTAACCACAATTCGCAAAATTGGCGATTTACGTCCCATATCTGAGTTGATCCAACTGCCAGAAAGCGATCGCCTAGAATACAAAAGTACCTTTCAGTGGGATGTTAAGCGTAATTGTGAGAACAAAGATTTAAGATTTAGCAGCCTCAAGACAATTGTGGCTTTTCTCAACTCTGAAGGTGGCACTCTGATTATTGGAGTTGAAGATAATGGTAATGTTTTCGGACTTGAACAAGATTTGTCTTTACTGTCAAATGGAAATCTTGACAAATTAGAGCGAACAATTATTGATACAATTTGTAACCATATTGGAAAAAGTTTTATTCAGCAAATCAAAATTAGGTTTGAAAATATTGATGATAAATGTGTTTGTGCAATTGATGTTAAAAAATCTCATAAAAAAGCTTGGTTACAGAAGACTAAAGAAAAGAAACTAGAATTTTATATCCGAATGTCAAACAAGTCTGAACCTCTAGATATTCCAGATATATATGATCACCTCTAAGGGCAAGTATATCTGTATATTTATACTAAACCAGGAGGTATTGCCTTCATATAATGATTTTAGTAAATAAATTTAGGTATTTAAATTTCACCCTACAAATTCTATTTGGATTAATCTAGAGGTGTGGCTAGAGATTCCAAATATTTGAGAAAATCTAGTAGTTCTTCTTCAGTTAATAAATGGCGCGATCGCTTACCATAAGTTTTCATCAGATAATCTCTGCCCCACTCTACACTGACATCTAATCGCTGCATTTCTTGATCAGTTTTAGCTATAACTTGAACAAAAAAATCTTCTCCTGATGATGGCGTAGGTTGAGCTTCCAAGTATCTCAGAAAATCCAGTAATTCTGATTCGGTTAATAAAGTCCGCCCTCTCTTGCCATAAGTTTTAATAAGATATTCTCTTCCTTGTTCTGGTGTCCAGCCTAAACGGTGCAATTCAATATCAGTTTTGGCTAATACTTCTGCTAAATTCACTGGTTTCATAAATGCCTATCTGCGGTTAATTTTATCCAAATTCTCTTGACTATTAACTATAGCTGCTATTAATCCTTCAAGGGAATAAGGATTTGCTTCAACATCAACTCTGTTTAAAATACTGCGGCAAGCATTTGAAGTCACTGGGCCAATGGAAGCAATGCAAATATTTTCTAAAACAGATTCGGCATGAATAGATTGAATTAATTGATAGAAACATCCCACTGTTTTCGGACTAGCAAATGTGACCACATCAATTTTACCTGATTGAAAAGCAGTAGCAATTACAGGTGGTATTTCAGTTGTACAATTTGATTGATAAGTCGGAACAGCTTGGACTTCTGCGCCTAATAAAGTCAGTTCCTCGACAATATTTTCTCGCCCACCTGCTTCTAATTGGGGATAAAGAATTTTAGTACCTTTGAGGTGATCTCTGTTAGGAAAAGACGTAATCAGAGAATCTGAAACAAATTCTGGGGGTGAAAAATCTGCGGTTAAGTTATATGCTTGCAACCGTGCTGCTGTTTTTTGCCCGACTACGGCTATTTTGATTTTGGTGAGTGTGCTGGTATTGAAACCCAAGTGAGTTAATCGATCTAAAAAATAATCTACGCCATTAGTTGAGGTAAAAATCAACCAATCAAATTGATTAAGGTTTGCGATCGCATCATCTAGTTTGGCATAACTTGTAGGCGGAGCAATACACAAGCAAGACATCGATAATGCAGTTGCACCCATTTGTTCGAGAAGCGCGACAAACTGATCAGACTGTTCAGCCGCGCGGGTGACAACAACTGTCACGCTACTCAAAGGTAGTTTTGCAGTTTGGTTTTGCTTGGATGAATGTTGATAGTCAGCCATAAATTACAAACTAAAACCTACACTAACCTCTTAAACTTGAGATTATTTAATGCTACCAAAGACAAGGTATGATGAGCAGCGTTAATAACTCAAGCAGAAAAGTTTGTATAGGCAGGTAAGTTATCCGATATCTAAATTCCAGGGCGGAGAATTTTCTCGGCGACTTGGGGAAACCAACGTTGGAGGAAAAACAGCAGTTTGGTTTTACCGATTCGCATCTCATAGCGATCGCACCTAAAATTATGCCAGAATTCATCCGCCAATGCTGCCGGTGAAATTTTTCCTTTACCCCTACCGTGAGTCATTGGTGTATCAACTAAAGGCGCGATAATTTCAAATACTTTAATTGATGTGCTTTCCAGTTGCCAGCGCAGGGCTTTAGTAGCAATATGTAATCCGGCTTTACTACCGCAATAAACAGGCGCAGTTTGTTTCGGTACTAATCCCAAACCAGAAGAAACATTCACAATAGCCGCGTTTGGCTTAGTTAACAAATGGGGTAACATCAGTTTAATTAATTGCAATGGTGCAATTAAATTGGTGCGTAATTCTTCTTCAATTAACTCAGGGTCAATCTCTGGATTGATAAATTCATAGTTGTATTGAATCCCGGCATTGTTAATCAATATGTTGACATTCGGGTAGCGATTAACCAGATGTTGTAAAGCATTAAAATCTTGTAAATCAGCAACTTCAGTTATAATTTCCGGCAAGATTTTCTTGACTTCAGCGAGTTTCTTAGCATCACGTCCAGTAATAATCACTGTATTGTTAGCTTGAAGAAATTTTCTAGCCAATGCCAAGCCAATTCCTGATGAACCTCCAGTAATTAACACTGTATTGTTTTGAGTTGAAATAGAGGATTTCTGCACTGATAATTTAACAGCAATTGCCGCCACGAGAATTTGAGCAGCACTAAACCAATAGGGTGTAGCTGGGCTAATGTTTTGATATAACCAACCTGCTAACAAGGGGGCAATCATTCTTGCTAATGCTTGCACTGTTTGAATGTTGCTGTTGATGCGTCCTTGAATTTTTTCACCAACAGTTTTGGACATCAAGCCAATTAAAGAAGTTTCGGCTAGGGGCTGTCCAATGCCAACCAATACAATACTTGTATAGAGAACTATAACCGAGCCTGTGATGGCGAATATACCAGATAAACTAAAAGCTAATCCGGTAATTAATGCCCCAGAAAATGCCATACGGATTTCGCCCCATCGAGGCAATAACCAGGGAATAATTATTACTTGATCAATAACACTAATTACACCAAATAAGGCAAATAACGGGGCAATTTGTGGGGCTGGCCAGTTAAATTGCTCATTTGCTAAAGCAGGTAAATTAGAAATGAGGGCAAACATCGCCATATTCACCATCAAAAAGCTCAACATCAGCCAGCGCAGTTGGGGTAGTACCAAACAGGCTTGCAATTGAGTGAAGGGATTTAATTGAGCAAAATCAGGTTGAGGGGAACGCTGGTTTGATGGTAAAGTTTCCGGCATGGCATAATATCCCCACACCAATGCAACTACAAAAGCGATCGCCACAACATACACAGGTAAAGTCGGATAAATACCCGACAATACACCACTCATAACCGGGCCGATAATTAGCCCCAAAGCCATCATCCCACTCACCCAGGAAAAAGCACGAGTCCGTTGTTGAGGTGTGGTAGTATCGGCGATCGCTGCAAATGTCATACTAGCTGTACCATCGGTTAGCCCCACAATCAGCCAGCCTGCAAATAGTACAGCTAATGCGCCCCCACTGCCAAAGATAAAATATCCCAAACTAGCCCCTAAAAGGCTAATCAGCATCATCCATCGCCGCCCATAGGCATCACTAAGATAACCAATTCCTGGCAGTGTCAAAAATTGGGCAAGTGAAAATGTAGCATATAGTAGCCCAACTTCCCACGCTGTACTGCCGTAAAGCCCCACCAATGTCGGCATAATTGGATTTAGGACTCCGAAACCCAAAAATGCCAGAAAGCCTGTGTAGAGGATAAAAGGATGTAGTTTTTTCTTCACCATTGCCCGGTTTGAGCGATCGCATTTCATAACATCTTTTTTAGATGTAATCTCAAATCATGGTGAAGTCATTAACCTATGTTAATTCGGCTGGAGAATTTTCCGAATCCGACTGAGGGACACAGGCGAAATACCCAGATAAGAGGCAATGTGATATTGCTTAACTCTGTGTTCTAAATTAGGATACTCTTGCAAAAACTTTTGATATCTGGTTGTGGCATCATCTAAAAGTAATTCCGCCTCTCGCCTCTCTTTTTTAATAAATAATGCCTCAACTAACTTATGATTCACCGCCTGCCAACATGGATGTTCTGCACATAGTTGGACATACTGACTATAATCAGCAACTAATAATAATGAATCTTCTAAAGCGGTGATAAAAAATTGAGCAGGTTGTTTTAAAATCAGCGCACTATAGGCAGTCAAAAAATGATTTTCTGGACAAAATGATTTAGTAAATTCAGTCCCCGCCGCATCCACATAATAAAGACGAAATATCCCCGCCACCACAAATCCAATTTTGCTAGGAACTTCCCCCGCACGGATGAAAAACTCTCCAGTTTTGCAACTGACTGGTTGAAAGATTTGGGTTAATTTTGCCAGTTCATCCTCTGGAATCTCAACCAGAGTGCGTAAAACATAACTCAGTTGCAGATAGGGCGGAGAAAGCATGACTAATGCTGGAAGTTGTGAGAGATAATCACTCTAGCAGATGCAGGCGCAGATATAAGTAACTCGGTGGAAATAAAAAAATTCTATGCAGCTTCATAAAAAATTGGTATTAGACACCAATACCTTCGCCAAAATAAGAGGATGAAGAGAGAGGGCTGATGTAGTAGAGTTATTGTCTTCCCAAACGACAACTCAAAAGCCACAACAAGCCCATGCCCGATATCTTATCA